>NZ_BAAAMR010000003.1:0-200184 GCF_039529375.1 Actinomadura napierensis | reverse complement strand
TAGGCCCGCACCAGCGCCAGGGAGAAGTCGGAGTCCTCGGTGGCGAACAACCGCGCCGCGAACCCCGGGAACGACGGAAAGTTCATCGACGCCAGGATCCCGCCCGCGTTCATGTCCTTGACCCGCTCGTTCACGTCATAACAACCCGGCCGGATCTCATCCAGACCCTGCGGTTCGAGGCCGTACTCCTCCTTCGGACGCCCCGCCACCGCGTTCAACGCCGCGTTGGGGATGACGGTCTCCCGGAACTTCCAGACGTCGCTGCCGTCCTCGCGGTGGACGAGCTGGGGCGCGTCGTCCCGGTACTTCTTCGGCAGGTGGTTCACGAACATGTCGGGCGGTTCGATGATGTGGTCGTCCACGCTGATGAGGATCATGTCCTCGCGCTTCATGGCGTTCCTTTCGTCCGGGGGCGGGCGGCTCAGTCGGAGGCGGGCAGCGGCTTGGCCGCCTTGAGGGTCATCGGGACGCCGCCGCAGCTGAGCTCGCCCGCACCCGAGGAGGTGCAGAGCAGCTCGAGCGTTCCGGTGGCGTCGACGTAGCGCTTCCCGATGAGCGTGGCGGCCTCCCCGCCGCCGGGCGGCGGGGGCGGTGCGCCGCCCGTCGAGGAGGCGGGCACCATGGGGCTGCCGCCGCAGGAGATCTCCGGAACGCCCCCGGCGGGGGCGCGCACGATGATCACCCGCGTGCCGCAGGCGGTGCTGGCCAGCTGGTCACCGATGCGCGGTGCCGGTGCGGTCATGGGCGGACGTCCTCCTTCTCCTTGTCCCTGTCGAGCAGGCGGTCGGCGAGCTGGGCGATGTCGTAGGACTGCCGGGCCATCCAGAAGCGCAGGAACCCGGTCAGCGAGTAGCGCAGGAACACCGCGGACCCGGCGATGTCGGCGGTGACGCCGCCGAGGCCGAGCGTGATGGCGTCCCGCTGGACGAGCGGGTCGCGGGTGCCGTGCGAGAGCGCGTAGGCCGCCACGCCCAGCGCCGCCCCGGCCACCATCAGCACGGCGCCGAGGCGCAGCCACAGCGAGGATCGGCCGGCGGCCGGGTCGGGGATCTTCAGCTCCGCCAGCTCGCGGACGAAGCGGTCCGCGCGCGTCTGCGCGCCGCGGGCCTCCTCGCCGCGCGCCTCGTCCGGCGCGTTCTCCCCGGATGCGCGCGCGCCGCGGCTCGGTTCGGCGGACGTCGTCTCGGTCGGGCTCATGTGGGACTCCCCAGGTAGAGGGCGGACAGTTCGGCGCGCAGCCCGTCGTCCGGGCGGCCCTCCCGCTCGATCCGGCCGCGCACCAGCACGGCGGCGCGATCGGCGATCCCGAGGACGGCGGAGGCGAACTGCTCCACGACCAGCACGGCCACGCCCTGCCGGGCGATCTCGGCGACCTGCTCGTACAGCCGGCCGACGACCAGCGGCGCCAGGCCCATGGACAGCTCGTCGAGCAGCAGCACGGCGGGGTCGGCGGCGAGGCCCCGGGCGAGGGCGAGCATCTGCTGCTCGCCGCCCGACAGGGTGCCGGCCGTCTGCGCGGCGCGCCGGGCGAGGACGGGGAAGCGCCCGAAGGCGACCTCCTCGATCTCCGCGCGGGTGCGGCCGGTGAAGGTCATCATCAGCAGGTTGTCGCGGACCGACAGGTTGGGGAACACGCCGCGACCCTCGGGGATCAGGCAGACCCCGGCGCGGGCCAGGTCGCGCGGGCGGGCCCCGGTCACGTCGCGGCCGCCGAGCAGCAGCCGTCCCGACTCGGCCGGATGCACGCCGGCGGCGACGTGCAGCGTCGTGGTCTTGCCGGCCCCGTTCGGGCCGAGCAGCGCCACCACCTCGCCCGCGGCCACGGTGAGGCTCACCCCGTGCAGGACGGTGATCCGCTCGTGCGCGGCACGCACGTCGCACAGCTCGAACAGGGCGCTCACGACTCCCCCAGGTAGGCGGCGAGGACGGTCTCGTCGGCGCGGATCACCTCGGGGGGCCCGGCGGCGATGACCTTGCCGAGGTCGAGCACGTGCACCTCGTCGCACACGCCCATGACCAGCCCCATGTCGTGCTCCACCAGGACGACGGCGGTCCCGTCGCCGGCCAGCGACCGCAGCAGCGCCGCGAACCGCTCGGTCTCGGCGGCGTCCTGCCCGGCCGCGGGCTCGTCGAGGAGCAGCAGGGACGGCCGCACCGCCAGCGCGCGGCCCACCTCGACCAGGCGGGCGGCGCCGGTGGGTAGCGCGTCGGCCAGGCCGCCGGCGACCCCGGCCAGCCCGAGCCTGCCGATGATCTCGTCGGCGATCCGGGCGGCGTGCCGCCGCTCGGGCCCGAGCTCCGCGGCGACGAGCAGGTTGTCGCGGACGCTCAGCCGGCCGAACAGCTCCAGCCGCTGGAACGTGCGGGCCAGCCCGAGCCGGGCGCGCCGCGCGGGCCCCAGCCGCGTGACGTCCCGGCCGTCGAGCAGGACGCGCCCCGTCGAGGGCCGGCGCAGCCCGGACACGACGTCGAACAGGGTGCTCTTGCCCGCGCCGTTCGGCCCGATCAGGCCGGTGACGCGGCCCGGTTCGGCGGCGATGCCGACGCCGTCCAGGGCGAGATTCCCTCCGTAGGCGACCGTCACGCCCTCAACCTCGAGCGATGCCACGGGCCAGCACCTCCCCGTCCTCGGCGCGCCAGGGACGCCGCACACCCCACCACTCGACCGGGATCTCCGGCTCCGCCGGGGAGTCGCGCCGCGCCGCCGCGTAGGCCCGCAGCGCCGATGCGACGACCAGCGCACCGACCAGCAGGACCCAGCCGTTGACCGCGTCCAGGACCCGCAGCAGCCACGCCAGCGCGAGGGCGCACAGCAGGGCGGGCAGGACGATCCGGTCCCGGGCGGCCGGCTCCCAGTCGCGGCGGAGCCGGGGCACGATGCCGTCGGGGCTGTGCCCGAGGCCCATGCCGGCCAGGGCGGGCAGGATCGCGACGACGTTCTGCGTCCACGAGGCCAGGCCGAGCAGGATGTTCGGCCCGACGAACGCCGTCCCCGCGAACAGCCCGTTCCCGACGCAGCCGAGGCCGCCGATCACCGCGATCAGGAAGATGGGCAGCCCGGCCACGAGGTTGAACTGGTCGGCCGTGATCGTGCGCAGTTGCATGCCGTACAGCGCGCCGCCGAACCCGGCGATACCGGCCGCCAGGGCGAACACCGCCACCCGGGCGACCAGCAGGTTCCCGCCGAGGGTGGCGTAGGCCGCCTCGCTGTCGCGCAGCGCGATCAGCCGCCGGCCGAACCGGCCGCGGCGCAGCACGGCCACGCCGAGCGAGACCAGCGCGAGGCACACCGCCGAGAACACCATCAGCTCGCGGTCGCCGTCCAGCCGCAGGCCGAGCAGCGACGGGCCCGACACCTCCAGCGACCCCTGGTCGAACAGCGAGATCCGGACCCCGAACACGGAGAAGGACGGCAGGGTGAACAGCCACCGGTCGAGCACCACCGTGAACGCCGCCGTGCCGAGCGCCAGGTAGACCCCCGACAGGCGCAGCGCCGGCAACGCGACCAGCGCCCCCGCCAGCGCCGCGACGAGGACCGCGACCAGCAGCGCCCACGGCTGCCCGTGCGCGCCGAGATGCGCCCACACGACCGCGCCGATCCCCGCCATGCTGAGCTGGCACAACGAGATCTGGCCCGCGTACCCGGCCAGCGGGACGTACGACAGCGCGACCATGCCGAGCGGCAGCAGCGGCCCGAGGGTGATGAGGTCCTTGCCCTGCAGGACGGTCGCCAGCACCACGCCGACCACCACGATGGACGCGGCGAACAGCAGCGCCCCGCGCATCGACGGCAGCGGCACCGGGGCCAGGCGCCGGTCCCGGCCGCGCAGCCGCCGGTGCGGGAACAGCAGCAGCGCCACGAACAGCAGCAGCGCCGGCGCGGCGAGCCGCAGCCCGGGGAGGTAGGCGTTCTGCGGCAGGTAGCCGGTCAGGTAGCTCTCCATGCAGCCGACGACGACCGCGCCGAGGAACGTCAGCGGCAGGCTGCGCAGCCGGCCGAAGATCGCCGCGGTGTAGGCGCTGACGATCAGCAGGGAGAGCTGCTGCGCGTCCAGCGCGACGGCCGGCGCGATGAGGATGCCGCCGACCGCCGCGAGCTGCGTGCCGAGCACCCAGGCGACCCGGTTCGCGCGGACCGGGTCGGCCCCGGTGAGCCCGGCCAGCGCCCGGTCGTCGACGGTCGCCCGCATCTCCGCGCCGGTCCGGGTCCGGTTGAGCAGCGCCCAGAGACCGGCCGCGACCGCCACCGCGACCACCATGGTGAGCACCTGGTGCCAGGTGATCGTGACCGATCCCCAGTGCAGCGGCGTCCGGTCGGCGAAGAACGTCGGCAGCGGCCGGGCCACGTTCGGGTCCCAGACCCACCGTGCGGCGGCGATGAGGCCGCTCAGCAGCGCGACCATCATCACCATCCGCTCCGCCTCGCCCAGGTGCTGGACGGGGCGCAGCAGCACGCGTTCGACGAACAGCCCGAACGCGGGCGCGAGCACCAGCAGCACCACGGCGAGGGCGACCGGGACCGGCCATCCCCAGCCGGCGGACAGCTGCCAGTAGGTGAACGCCGCCAGCATGCCCGCCGCGCCGTGCGCGAAGTTGAACACGCCGGTGGTGACGTAGGTGAGCACCAGCCCGCTGCCGATGACCGCGTAGATCGCGGCGGTGCTCAGCCCGACGATCCCGAAGGCGAGGAACTGGTCCATTACTTGAGGTCGTTCATGCTCTTACCGACATCGGCGAGGGTGAGCGGCTTGCCATAATTGCCGGTGTACTTGTACTTGGGCGCGCCGCAGCGGTAGGGACCGTTGTTGGGCTTGAAGTCGGCGGGCTTCCAGCCGTCCGGGGTGGCCTTCTCGACGTTGAAGCAGTCCAGCGGGACGTCGTTCTTGGACAGGTCGATCGGGGCCTGCAGGCCGCCGGCCGTCCAGGCGGTTTCCTTGCGGGCGGCCTCGTAGACGCACTTGCGGGTCAGGTCGTCCCCGCAGGTGCCGGCCGACTTGGCGAACAGCAGCCACGCCGAGAAGCTGCGCAGGGCGACGCTCGTGACGTTCGCGCCGGAGGCGTACCTCTTGTACAGCTCCTGGACCTTCTTGGTCGCCGGGCTGTCCGAGGCGGTCTCCAGGGGGTGCAGCCCGCTGAGGTCGGCGAAGTTGTTCTGCGCCTTCAGGGACGGGCCCGCCAGCTTGATGAACTGGGGAAGGTAGGCGTTGTTGTTCGCGTCGATCCAGTCGAGCTTGTAGTTGATGCCGGTGAGGATCTGCTCGAGCTTGGCCAGGCTCGTGAAGTCCCCGTAGAAGATGAGGCCCTTGACGCCCTTGCTCTTGATCGACTGGGCGTAGGGGGTCCAGTCCGAGACGCCCTGCGCCGGGTAGAGGTCGCTGTAGGAGATCTTCCCGCCCAGCGCCCTGAGCGACTCCTGCGCCTGGCCGCCGAGGCCCTTGGTGACCGGCGAGTCGCCCGAGATGATGCCGACCGAGCCCTTCGACCCGGGGTAGGCCTCCTTCAGCAGCCACGACCAGTAGCCCTGGTAGCGGTTGTAGGAGACGCCGCCCGTCTGGGCGAGCTGCAGGTCCGAGCCGTTGTTGGTGACCATGCTCTGCTGGGCGGGGAAGTCGGGCAGCAGGCAGGAGAGCCGGTCCTTGGTGCCCATGGCGTCGAGCGCGGCGCTGCCGCCGACGAGCGCGAAGTCCTGCTTGCAGGATTCGAGCATCCGCTGGCGGACCTCCATCATCTTGGTGTCCCGGATGTTCGGGACGAGCTTGCGGCCCTTGACGCCGCCCAGCTCGTTGCACCAGGACGTGAACACCTTCGCGGCGTCCAGCAGCTCGGGGTTCTTGGTGAACCCGACGTCGCTGAAGACGCCGACGTCGATCGCGTCCTTGGTGACGCCCTGCGCGGGCGCCTTGGCCGGGCTGCCGGGCCCGCACACGTCCTTCAGGTCGCCGAAGTCGGCCGAGACGGCCTGCTTCGGCGCCGCGCCCTGCGTCGGTTCCTCGTTGCCGCCGCCGCTGCGGCCGCAACCGGCGGCCAGCAGGGCGACCGCCGCGAGGGCGGCTATGGTCGTCGGCGTTCTCACGGGTTTCCTCCTCGGTGCTTCCCCCGAGCGGCTGGCGGAGCAGGTGATCGCCGACCCTCTGGCGTCGTCCTCTTGCTGCAAGGAAACTAGCTTCTCGTATGCCGAGAATCAAGGATCCAGCTCCGAAGAACTCCTTGATCACTCAGGTCATGGCAGCGCGGCCCCCGCCCGGCGGCCGGGTCCGGCGACGTCGCAGGCAGGCGGTGGGCGGCCGGCCGCGGCCCCAGCGTTGACGGCGGCGCCGACTGCATGAGAATCTTCGAAGCAAAATGAGAGAATATAATTCTCACGAGAGGGGCCGACCCATGCGCCTGCCACCGCTGCCGGGTGAGCAGTGGACCGAGGAGGAGCGCGCCGCGCTGGGCGTGCTGCTGCCCGAGCACCTCATCAACCCGCGCGGGGCGGGCAACGCCCTGGCCACGCTGGTCCGGCACCCGCGCCTGACGAAGCGGTTCCTGCCCTTCAGCGGCTACCTGATGATGCGCTCGACCCTGCCGGCCCGGCTGCGCGAACTGGCCGTCCTGCGGGTCGCGCGGCTGAGCGGCTGCGCCTACGAGTGGACGGAGCACGTGAAGCTCGCGGCGGACATCGGCCTGTCCGGGGACGAGATCGAGGCGGCGGGCCGCGGCGAGGCCGCCGGCGAACTGGAGAGCGCGGTGCTGCGCGCCGTCACCGAACTCCACGCCGACTCGACCGTCTCCGACGCGACCTGGGCCCTGCTCGGCAAGCACCTCGACGAGCGCCAGCTCATCGACCTGCTCTTCACCGTCGGCACCTACGCCATGCTCGCGATGGCCTTCAACACCTTCGGCGTCGAGCCCGACGAGCCGACCGACAGGCGGATCTAGGCCCCGCGCGGGACGTCCGGGTCCGCGGGCACGATCAGGACCTTGCCCGCCGAGCTGCGGCCGGCGACGGCGGCGAGCGCGCCGGCCGCGTCCTCCAGCGGGTAGACGGCGTGGATGTGCGGCTTCAGCTCGCCCGTCGCGAACAGCCGGGTCAGCTCGGCGCGGCCCCGCGCGAGGGCGTCGCGGTCGTGCCGGGCCCAGCCGCCGAACTCGAAGCCGCGCACGCTGATCCCCTTGAGCATGACGAGGTTGAGCGGGATGCGGGGGATCTCGCCGGCGGCGAAGCCGACGGTCACGTAGCGCCCGCCCCAGCGCAGCGCGCGGAGGGCCGGTTCGGCGTGCGCGCCGCCGACCGGGTCGAGCACCACGTCGGCGCCGCCCGCGTCGGCCAGGTTCTTCTTCAGGTCCTCGTACGGCAGGGCGTCGTCCGCCCCTTCGGCGCGGCACAGGCCCCGCTTGCGCTCCGACGACGCGACGGCGATCACGCGCGCGCCGAGCAGCCGTCCGAGCTGGACGGCGGCGAGGCCGACCCCGCCGGCCGCGCCGAGCACGGCCAGCGTCTCGCCCGCCCGCAGTTCCGCGACGAGCGTGAGCGCGTGGTAGGCGGTGGCGTAGGAGACCCCGGACGCGGCGGCGGCACGGAGGTCGGCGTCCGGCGGCAGCGCGGTCAGGCTGGTCGCGGGCACCACCACGCGCTGGGCGAAGGCGCCGACGAACACCGAGCCGGACACCGCGTCGCCGACCGCGACGTCCTCGACGTCCGGCCCGACCTCGACGACGCGTCCGGCGAACTCGCTCCCCGGCGTGAAGGGGACCGGGGCGGCGACCTGGTAGGCGCCCTGGACGACGAGGATGTCGGCGAAGTTGACGGCGGCGGCGCGGACGTCGACGACGACCTGGCCGGCTCCGGCGACCGGCTCGGGGATCTCGCGCACGGTCAGGTCGTCCAGGGAACCGTGCACGGTGCAACGCAGTGCTCTCACAGCGGCGAGAATATCATTCTCTGAATAAGAAAGTAATGATCTCGCCACCTTTCAGGAGTGGAGGGGTGAGACTGCAAACGTCGTCCCGGCTAGGTGCAGTAAGGTTCTTGACATGGCACAGAAGACGGATCCGTCCGCGAGCACCCCGGCCGAGGAACCGGCCTGGAAGCAGCGCGCGGTCGAGCGCTCCACCAAGGCCGCCAAGCTCCGCGCCGAACAGCGGGTGGAGCGCTTCCTCGACGCGGCGCAGGCGATCATCACGGAGAAGAACACCACCGACTTCACCGTGCAGGAGGTCGTCGACCGCTCCCGCCAGTCGCTGCGCAGCTTCTACCAGCACTTCGACGGCAAGCACGAGCTGCTGCTCGCGCTGTTCGAGGACGCCCTGCGCAGGTCGTCCGACCAGATCCGGGCCGCCGCGGCCGGGCAGTCGGACCCGCTCGACCGGCTCCGGGTGGCGGTGCAGCTGCTGTTCGAGCTGTCGCGCCCCGACCCGGGCGCGCAGCGGCCGCTGTTCACCGACTTCGCCCCGCAGCTGCTGGTCTCCCACCCCGCCGAGGTGAAGATCGCGCACGCGCCGATGCTCGCCCTGTTCTCCGACCTGATGACGCAGGTCGAGGAGGCGGGGCAGCTGCGCGAGGGCGTCCGGCCGCGCCGCGCGGCGGCGCTGGTGATGCAGACGGTGATGTTCGTCGCGCAGTCCAGCGGGGTCGCCGAGGAGGACAACGCGCACCCGCTCAGCGCCGACGAGGTCTGGGACTTCTGCGCCATGGGGCTCGCCCAGCCCTGAGCGAGAATGCTGTTCTCAGATTGAAGAACATCACTATACTGAAGGTATGCCCGACCTTTGGAGCGACCTTCTGGCCTGCCTCGACCTGCGCGAGCTCCCCCCGGGCCGGGAGGCCGGCGCCTGGGGCGCGTCCGCGGCGTACGAGGGGCGCAACCAGCGGCTGAGCTACCACCGGCTGTTCGGCGGACAGCTCCTGGCCCAGTTCGTCTGGGCGGCGGCGCTCGCCTGCCCCGGCAAGGCCGTCAAGTCCCTGCACGCGCTGTTCCCCCGGGAGGGCGGCTCCGGCGAGCCCGTCCGGTACGAGGTGGAGCGCCACCGCGAGGGCGGCACGTTCGCGACGCTGACGGTCACCGCCCGGCAGTCGTCCGGCGTCATCGCCACCGCCGCGGTCTCGATGCACGCCGCCGAGGACGGACCCGACCACCAGACGCTCCCGAAGGCGCCGCCCGTTCCCGGGCCGGAGCACCGGGTGGAGATCGACCTGCTCCCCTGGGAGACCCGCGCGTCCGCCGACCTGGACACCGCCGCGTCCGGGCCGCCCGAGCTGGACCTGTGGATGCGCATCCCCGAGGCCGGTCCGGAAGGCGCCCCCGCCCTCACCGCCTACGCGACGGACCTCACCCTCATCGGGACGGCGCTGCGCCCGGTCGAGGGCGTCGGCCAGCGGGACGCCGGCACCGCGTTCACCTCCGCCGTCACCTCCCACACGCTCTGGTTCCACCGGCCGTTCCGCACCGGCGACTGGCTCCTGTTCCGCCAGCACAGCCCGCTGGTGGCGCACGGCCGCTGCTTCGGCAGGGGCGACGTGCTCACCGAGGACGGCGCGCTGGTCGCCTCCTACGCGCAGGAGGCCCTCCTACGCTTCCGCCGCTGATCGTCAGCCCGCCCCGCCGAGCGGCCTCCGGAGGAGATCCTCGGCGGCGGCGTAGGCGTCGATGCGGCCGGCCGCCACGTCGGCGGCCAGTTCGGCGAGGGCCGGATGCCCGCGCAGCCGGCTCTGCGCCAGGGAGAGGATCTGCGCGCGTGCGCGTCCGGCGCGCCGGACGGGATCGTCGGCGCGGTCGTGCGCCTCGATCGCCTCGACGAGCCGCGGCAGTCCCTCCCCCTTCGGCGCGACGAGGGTGAGGACCGGCGCACGGGTCTCGGCGCGCAGCTCGCGGACGGTCCGCTCGGCGCCGTCGCGGTCGGCCTTGTTGACGACCAGGATGTCGGCGACCTCCAGCAGCCCGGCCTTGGCGGCCTGGACGGCGTCGCCCGCGCCGGGCGCGAGCACGACCACGACGGGGTCGGCGACCGCGGCGATCTCGATCTCCGACTGCCCGACACCGACCGTCTCCACGATGACCGGGTCGTGGCCGAGGGCGGCGAGGAGCCGGACGGGCGCGGGCACGGCGGTGGCGAGGCCGCGGAGGTGCCCGCGGGTCGCCAGCGAGCGGATGAGCACGCCGGGGTCGGCGGCGGCGTCCGCCATCCGGATCCGGTCGCCGAGCAGGGCGCCGCCGCTGTAGGGCGAGGACGGGTCGACGGCGAGCACCGCCACCCGCGCCCCGCCCTCGCGGTACGCGCCGACGAGCGCCGCGACGGTCGTCGACTTGCCCGCGCCGGGCGGGCCGGTCACGCCGACGACCCGTGCGGCCGCCGGGCCGAGGACGTCCAGGACCTCGCCGCGGCGCGGCCCCTCGACGAGGCTGAGCAGCCGGCCCGCGGCGCGGACCGACCCGCCGCGCGCCGCGGCGATCAGCTCCGGGACGTTCACCGGGCGCCGGCCCCGGCCATCACGGCGCCGGAACCTCGATGACAGTGGCCGAGCCCATGCCGCCGCCAGCGCACATCGCGGCGACGCCGACGCCCCCGCCGCGCCGGCGCAGCTCGTGCACCAGCGTGACCAGCATGCGGGCACCGGTGGCGGCGACCGGGTGGCCGAGCGAGCAGCCGCTGCCGTTGACGTTCACCCGGTCGGGATCGAGCCCGAGCATCCCGACCGTGGCGACGCACATCGACGCGAACGCCTCGTTGATCTCGAACACCTCGACGTCGTCGAGCTTGAGCCCGGCGCGGGCCAGCGCCTTGGGGATCGCCTTCACCGGCGCGAGCCCGGTCTCGGCGGGGTCGACGCCGACCGACGCCCACGACCGGACGGTGGCGAGCACGGGCAGCCCCGCGCGCGCGGCGAGCCGGTCACTGGCGACCACGAGGGCAGCGGCGCCGTCGTTGCTGCCGCAGGCGTTGCCGGCGGTGATGCTGAATCCCTCGATCTCCGGATGGAGCGGCTTGAGCGAGGCGAGCTTCTCCATGGACGTGCTGCGCCGCGGGTGCTCGTCCACGGAGAACGTGCCGTGCGGCGTCTCGATGGGGACGATCTCCTCCTTGAAGCGGCCCTCGTCGATGGCGCGGATCGCGTTGCGGTGCGAGCGCAGCGCCCAGGCGTCCATCTCCTCGCGGGACACGCCCGCCTTGACGGCCGCGTTCCAGCCCACGGTGATCGACATGTCCAGGTTGGGAGCGTCCGGGCGGTCCGGATGGGTGGGCGGGTTCCACGGCTCGACCCACTCGCCGCCGACGAGGAACCGCGACTTCGGCGACGTGGAGGCGGAGTTCACCCCGCCGGCGATGACGAGCTCGTCCATGCCGGCCCGGATGCTCGCGGCGGCGTCCTGGACGGCGGCCTGCCCGGCGGCGCAGTGCCGGTTGCAGGCCTGCCCGGCGACCGAGGTGAGCCCGGCGGTGATCGCGGCGTGCCGGGCCACGACGCCGCCGCCGTAGAGCCCCTCTCCGAGGATCACGTCGTCGACCTGCTCGGGATCGAGACCCGACGCCGCCGCGGCGACCACGTGGTGCGCCAGGTCGTAGGCGGTGGTGTCGCGCAGGGTCCCCTTGAAGGCGGTGCCCACGGGGGTGCGCAGGGCGGAGGTGATGACGGCTTCAGGCACTGGTGTTCTCCAAGGTCGTGTCCATCTCGGACAGCAGGACGCGGCGCAGCAGCTTCCCGGTGTCGGTCTTCGGCAGTTCGGTGCGGAACACGATGTCGTCGGGCGTCTTGGAGGAGCGCAGCCGTTCCCGGACCCACCGCCTGATCTCCTCCGGGTCGCCTCGCCCGACGACGACGGCGACGAGGCGCTGCCCCCATTCGGGGTCGGGCACGCCCAGCACCGCGGCCTCCTCGATCCCGGGGTGCGCCACCAGGACGTCCTCGATCTCGGCCGGGGCGATGTTCTCCCCGCCGCGGATGATGGTGTCGTCGGCGCGTCCCTCGATGAACAGGTAGCCGCCGGCGTCGAGCCGTCCCCGGTCGCGGGTGGGGAACCAGCCCTCCGGATCGAGGGCGCTCCTGCCGCCGTACTCCCCGGAGATCTGCTCCCCCCGCACGAACACCAGCCCGGTCCGTCCCGGTTCCAAAGGCTCGCCCTCGTCGGAGCGGATCTGGAACTCGACGCCGGGGAGGGCGCGGCCCACCGACCCGAGGCGCGCCCGGGCATCCGGGTCGTCCGAGGTGAGAGCCGCGCGGTGGTCGTCCGGCTCCAGGACGGCGATGGACGACGCCGTCTCCGTCAGGCCGTAGGCGTTGACGAACCCCGTCTCCGGGAAGACCTGCAGCGCCCGTTCCAGGACGGGCAGCGGGGTGCGCGCGCCGCCGTAGGCGAGGTTGCGCAGCGTCGGTGTCCCGGCGTCGTCCCCGGGCACCTCGGCGACGATCCGTGCCAGCATCGTCGGCACGACCAGCGCGTGGGTGATCCGTTCGCGCCGGACGGTCTCCAGCCACTCCCGCGCGTCGAACGCGGACATGTACACCAGCCGGCGGCCCGTGTAGAGGTTCGACAGCAGGTTCGCCAGGCCGGCGACGTGGTAGGGCGGGACCGCGACCAGCGCCGCGTCCTCCTCCCCCGCGGACCCGAACTCCAGGGTGTTGAGGACGTAGGCGAGCAGATGCCGGTGCCGCAGCACGGCCGACTTCGGGGCGGCGGTGGTGCCGCTGGTGTACAGCAGCACCGCGACCGCGTCCCGGTCGTTGTCGGGGACCGCCTCCAGGCCGGGCTCGTCCTGCGAGGCCGCCGCCTCGGTCTCCTCCAGGAAGGAGTCGAGGTCGCCGGGCCGCAGGACGAGCGCGCCGGGATGGCGGGCCCGCAGCTCGTCCAGCTGCTGCTCGCCGAGCCGGTAGTTGAGGGGGACGAACGGCACGCCCGCCACGGCGGCGCCGAACAGCGCCACGGGGTAGGCGAGGTGGTTCGCCGCCAGGTAGAGGACGGCGGGATGCCGCCGGAACCGGTGGGCGGCCGCGCGGGCCAGGCGCAGCAGCCGCGCGGCGGTCAGCGAGCGGCCGTCCGCCGTCACCGCCGTCCGGTCGCCCGCCGAGGCCGCCATCTCGAGGATCATGATGATGTTCATGAGAATGCTATTCTCGCTCACTAAGATTCCTACTCGCAAGAGAGGGTAACGGAATGCAGATCGAGGGCAGTTCCGCGATCGTCGTCGGCGGTGCCGGCGGGCTCGGCGAGGCCACCGTCCGCCGCCTGCACGCGGCCGGCGCGAAGGTCGTCGTCGCCGACCTGGCCGACGAGAAGGGCAAGGCGCTGGAGGACGAGCTCGGCGTCCGCTACGTGCGCACCGACGCCACCGACGAGGACTCCGTGCTGGGGGCGATCGCGGAGGCCGAGGCGGCGGGGCCGCTGCGGATCTCCGTGGACGCGCACGGCGGCCCGGCCAGCGGCGGGCGGCTGGTCGGCAAGGACGGCTCGCCCCTGGACCTGGCCGGCTTCCGCACGACCATCGAGGTCTACCTGACCGGCGTCTTCAACGTGATGCGCCTGGCCGCCGCGGCCATCGGGAAGCAGGAGCCCGCCTCCGAGGAGGGGGCCAGAGGCGTCATCGTCAACACCGCCTCCATCGCCGCGTACGAGGGGCAGATCGGCCAGCTCCCCTACGCGGCCGCCAAGGGCGGGGTCGTCGGCATGACCATCGTCGCCGCCCGCGACCTGTCGCCGCTCGGCGTCCGCGTCGTGACCATCGCGCCGGGGACGTTCCTGACCCCGGCCTACGGCAAGGCCGGAGACCAGTTGGAGGCGTACTGGGGGCCGCAGGTCCCGCACCCGAAGCGCATGGGCCGCTCCCCCGAGTACGCCGCGCTCGTCCAGCACATCTGCGAGAACGACTACCTCAACGGCGAGGTCATCCGCCTCGACGGCGCCCTGCGGTTCCCGCCGAAGTGACCGGACCGCTTGCGGGCAGGGTCGCGTTCGTCGCCGGCGCGAGCCGCGGCATCGGGCGGACGGTGGCGGTGGCGCTCGCCGAGGCGGGCGCCGCGGTCGCCGTCGCCGCCCGGTCCGAACGCGAGGGGCGGCTGCCCGGCACGATCCACTCGGTCGCCGGGCGGATCAACGAGTCGGGCGGCCGCGCCCTCGCCGTCCCCTGCGACGTCACCAGCGAGGAGTCGGTCGAGGCGGCCGTCGCCGCGACCGCCGCGGAGTTCGGCGGCATCGACATCCTCATCGCCAACGCCGGGGTCCTCTGGCTCGGCCCGATCGAGTCGACGCCGCTCAAGCGCTGGCAGCTGTGCCTGGACGTCAACCTCACCGGCGTGTTCCTGGTGACCAGGGCCGTCATCCCGCACGTCAAGGCGCGCGGCGGCGGTTCGCTGGTGGCGGTGACGACCTCGGGCGTCGGCATGACGGACCGGGGCGCCACCGCCTACTGGGTCTCCAAGGCGGCGGTCGAACGCCTCTACCTGGGGCTCGCCGCCGAGCTCAGGCCCGACAACATCGCGGTGAACTGCCTCGCCCCGTCCCGCGTCGTGCTGACCGAGGGCTGGACGGCCGGTGGCGGCGGCAAGGAGATCCCCGACGAGATGGTCGAGCCGCCGGAGGCGATGGGCAGGGCCGCGGTGCTGCTCGCCGGCCAGGACGCGGGCGGCGTCACCGGCACCGTCCAGCGCTCGGAGGCCACGCACAGAGAATTGCGTTCTCGGCAGTTGAGAAGCTAGATTTCATGTATGGCGCACGACCATGGCTTCCATCCGGTCCGGATCACGCGGGTCATCGACGAGACGGCCGACGCGCGGACGTACGCGCTGGACGCGCCGTTCCCCTACCGGGCCGGCCAGTTCCTGACGTTCAAGGCCTGCGGCGCTCTGCGCAGCTACTCGATGTCGAGCTCGCCGGACACCGACGCCGAGCTGCGGACGACGGTGAAGCGCGTGCCCGGCGGGCTGGTCTCCAACTGGATGCTCGACAACCTGGAGCCCGGCGACCTGGTCGAGGTCACCCGGCCGGCCGGCGCGTTCTGCCTGCGGGAGACCTCCGCGCCGCTGGTGGCGTTCTGCGGGGGCAGCGGGATCACCCCGATCGCGTCCCTCGTCAAGAGCGCGCTGGCCACCACGGACCGGCGGGTCCGGGTGCTGGCGGCCGACCGGGACGCCGGCTCGGCCATCTTCCGCGACGAGCTGGCCGACCTCGCCGGCCGCCACCCCGGGCGCTTCGAGATCGAGCGCCACCTCGACGCCGAGAGCGGCTTCGTCACCGCCGACCGGGTGCGCGGCTTCACCGGCGCCGACCAGGACGCCGACTTCTACGTCTGCGGCCCGGCCCCGTTCATGGACCTGGTCGAGCGGTCCCTGCTGTCCCTCGGCGTCGAGGAGGGCCGGATCTTCATCGAGCGGTTCGCCGCGGCGGACGAGGAGCCGGCGGGCCCGGAGAAGGAGGGCACGGTCACCATCGTCCTGTCCGGCAAGCGGAAGACGATCCCGCAACGCGCGGGCGAGACGCTGCTGCAGAGCGCGCGCAGGGCGGGCCTCACCCCGCCGTTCTCCTGCGAGGCGGGCAACTGCGCCACGTGCATGGCCCAGGTCACCGACGGCGAGGCCAAGATGCGCGTGAACAACGCCCTGGAGGAGGACGAGGTCGCCGAAGGGTGGGTGCTCACCTGCCAGGGCGAGCCGGCGACCGAGCACATCACCGTCGTCTACGAGGACTGACCGCGTCAGCGAGGAACGAGATGGGGGAAGGCATGCCCGTTCGCCACCGCCACTGGATCGGCGGCAGGCCCGACGACCCGGCGGGCGGCGCCTACCTGCCCACCACCGATCCCTCGACGCGGCTGCCGGGCGACGAGATCGCCGCGGGCTCCGCCGCCGACGTGGACCGCGCGGTGGCAGCGGCGGCGTCCGCCCAGCCGAGCTGGGCCGGGTGGTCCGGCGCGGACCGCGCCGAGGTGCTGCACCGGGTCGCGGACGCGATCGAGGCCGGCGCCGGCGGGCTCATGGAGGTCGAGCGGGCCTGCACCGGAAAGACCGAGGGCCAGCTCCGCATGGAGATCGGCATGTCGGCCGGCTACTTCCGCTACTACGCCGGGGTCCTGCGCGCCCACCACGGCCGCACCATCGACCTCGGTGCGGGTAACCACGCCTACACGCGGCTCGAACCGTACGGTGTCGTCGCCGCGATCACACCGTGGAACCTGCCGCTGAACCAGGCGTGCCGGGCGCTGGCGCCGGCGCTGGCCGCGGGCAACGCGGTCGTCGCCAAGCCGTCGGAGTTCACCTCGGTGTCGACGCTGTCGCTGGCCCGCCTCGCCGGCGGGGCCGGGCTCCCCGCCGGCCTGCTGAACGTGGTGACGGGCACCGGCCCGGACGCTGGCACCCCGCTCGCCGCCCACCCGGCGGTGCGGCGGGTCACCTTCACCGGCTCGGTCGCCACCGGGCGGCACCTGGCCCGGATCGCCGCCGGACGGCTCATCCCCCTGACGCTGGAGCTCGGCGGCAAGTCGCCGCTGGTGGTGTTCGCCGACGCCGACATCGACGGGGCGGTCGCCGCGGCGGTGTCCGCCGTCGCCTTCAACGCCGGGCAGGTGTGCTCGGCCACCACCCGGCTCCTCGTCGAGGCCCCGGCGCACGACGCGGTCGTCGGGCGCGTCGTGGAGGCCGTCGAGCGGCTGCGGCCCGGCGCCGACTTCGGGCCGATGATCACCGAGGCGCAGTTCCGCAAGGTCCTGGACCACTTCGACGACGCCAAGCGCCAGGGCGCGGTGCCGGTGACCGGAGGGTCCGCCTACGACGGCGGGCCCGAGGCGCGGGGACGCTTCGTCCGCCCGACGGTCTACGCCCGCGTGCCGCCGGACCTGCGCATCGCCCGCGAGGAGGTGTTCGGCCCCGTCCTGGTCACGATGCCGTTCGCCGACGAGGCGGAGGCGCTCGCCCTCGCCAACGACACCGACTACGGGCTCGTCGGCGCGGTGTGGAGCGGCGACGCCGCGCGCGGCCTGCGGCTCGCCGAGCGGATCGACGCGGGGCAGGTGTCGGTGAACGGCGGCGCGCTCGGCATCGAGACGCCGTTCGGCGGCTTCAAGTCCAGCGGATACGGACGCGAGAAGGGCGTCGAGGCCCTGCACGAGTACGCCCAGGTGAAGACCGTCAGCCTGTCCCTGCGCCCCTGAACCCCCGGCCCCCTGAGAGGACCCATGGAAGACAGCGAAGACCTGCGCGCGGCGCGGGCCGTGCGCCGCGCCGTGCTCGGCGACGCCTACGTCGACGGCACGGCCGCCGGCCCGGACACGGTGGCCGGGGAGTTCCAGGACTACATCACCACGATGGCGTGGGGCGTGTGGGCCCGGGAGGGCGCCCTGACGTCCCGCGACCGGAGCCTGCTGGTGATGGCGATGACCGCCGCGCTCGGGCGGATGGAGGAGTTCCGGCTGCATGCGAGCAGCGCGCACCGGGCGGGCGTCGGCGACGCGGAGGTCGACGAGCTGCTGTTCCAGGTCGCCGCCTACTGCGGCGCCCCGGCGGGCGTCGCCGCCAGGCGGAGCATCAACCAGGTGCGGGCGGCGCGGGAGCAGAAGGGGGCGGGGCGGTGACGACCGTCGGGTTCGTGGGTCTCGGCAACATGGGCGCCGTGCTGGCGTCCAACCTTGTCGGAGCCGGGCTGACCGTCGTGACGTACGACGTCGCGGGGCCGGCCCGCTCCCCCGAGGGCGCCGCTCATGTCGACGACGTCGCGGCGCTCGCGGAGAAGGCCGACGTGGTGGTCTTCAGCCTCCCGGACGGGACCGCATCCGAGCAGGTCGCCCGGAGCATCACCGAGGCGCCCGTCCTGGGCGTGACCCACGTGGTCGACACCTCGACGATCGGGGTGGCCGCCTCCCGGACCGTCGCCGACCTGCTGGCCGGGAGCGGCATCGGCTACGTCGACGCCCCGGTGTCGGGCGGCGTCGCCGGAGCCCGCGCCCGCACCCTCGCGGTGATGTACTCCGGGCCCGACGACGCCTGCGCGCACGTCGAGCCGGTGCTCGCCGGGCTGAGCGACCGCCGCCACCGGGTGGGCGACCGGCCGGGGCTCGCGCAGGCGCTCAAGCTGGCCAACAACTTCCTGTCGGCCACCGCGCTCGCCGCGACCAGCGAGGCCGTCGCCTTCGGCGTGGCGGCCGGGCTCGACATGGGCACCATGCTCGCCGTGCTCAACGGGGCGAGCGGCCGCAGCGGCGCGACCGGCGACAAGTTCCCCGACCACGTGCTCACCGGCCGCTACGCCTCCGGCTTCACCAACTCGCTCATGTGCAAGGACGTGCGGCTCTACCTGCGCTCGGTCGCGGACCAGGGCGGCCCGTCCACGGTCGGCGCGGTCACCGCGTCGATCTGGGAGCGGTTCGCCGAGGCCGAACCCGGCGCCGACTTCACCCGGATCTACCCCTTCGTCCAGCATCCGTGAGGTGACGATGCGGTTCATCTACCACTACCCCGAGACGGGCGGGCTCGACGGCGACGTCCTCGACGCCGGTCCGCTGCGCGACGTGGCGGTCGCGGCGGAACGGGCCGGCTTCGACGGCCTGTCCCTCAGCGAGCACCCGGTGCCGGGCGCCCGGTGGCTCGCGGCGGGCGGCCACCAGACGCTGGACCCGTTCGTCGCGCTCGCCTACGCCGCCGGGGCGACCGACCGGCTGCGGCTGCTCACCCACCTGGCCGTCGCGCCCTACCGCAACCCGTTCCTGCTCGCCAAGGCCGCCGCGACGCTCGACAAGCTCTCCGGCGGACGCCTGACCCTCGGCCTCGGCACCGGCTACCAGAAGAGCGAGTTCCACGCCCTCGGCGTCGACATGGACGAGCGCAACGCGCTGTTCGACGAGGCCCTGGACGTGCTCCCGCTGCACTGGAGCGGCGAGCCGTTCGGCTACGAGGGCCGGCACTTCAGCGCCCGGGACGTGATCGCGCGGCCCCGGCCCGTCCAGGACCCGATCCCGATCTGGATCGGCGGCAACTCCCGGCTGAGCCGCCGCCGCGTCGCCGAGCGCGCGCAGGGCTGGATGCCGATGAACGGCGGCGCGCAACTGAGCGCCACCGCCCGCACCCCCGCGCTCGGCTCGCTCGACGACCTCGCCGCGGCCATCGCCGAGTTGCGGGAGGCGGCGGCCGCCAACGGCCGCACCGACCGGATCGACGTCCTGCACTCCTACCAGGACGCGGGGATCGCGACCCCGGCCGCCGAGGCCGACCGGCACCGCGAGGCGCTCGCCGAGATCGAGAAGGCCGGCGTCACCTGGGTGGTGGTGTCGAGCGGCACCGGTTCGCCCGCGGCCACGCTGGAGTTCCTGGAGGCCTTCGGCGCGACCTATCTGAGGGACGGGCGGTAGCGGCATGGGCTGGTTCGAGGACCGGGGCGGCCTGGACGGCACCGTCGCCGTCGTCACCGGCGGAGCGGGCGGGCTGGGGAAGGCCATCACCACCGACCTCGCCGCCAACGGCGTCCGCCCGGCGGTGCTCGACATCGACGCCGGCGCGGCCGGCGCCCTGCGCCGGTCGCTGGACGACCGGGGCCTCGACGCGATCGTCCGGCACGGCGACGTCCGCGACCCCGACGCGCTCGCGGCGCTCTTCACGGCCGCGGACGAGCGCTGGGGCCGCCTCGACACCCTCGTCAACGTCGTCGGCGGAACGTTCCGCGCGCCGTTCGCCGACACCGCCCCCAAGGGCTGGGACGCGCTGCTGCGCGCCAACCTGTCCCACGTCCTGCACGCCTGCTCGCTCGCCATCGAGCGGATGCGGGCGGGCGGGCGCGGCGGCAGCATCGTCAACATCACGACCATCGAGGCGCACCGCGCGGCGCCCGGCTTCGCCGTCTACTCGGCGGCGAAGGCGGCGGTGGAGCAGTTCGGCCGGACGCTCGCCGTCGAGCTCGCCCCCGACGGCATCCGGGTCAACAACGTCGCGCCCGACTACGCCCCGACCGACAACCTCGCGAAGCTCTCGACCGGCGACCACGCCCTCGCCGACGCCGACGGCGTCCGCATCGCGTTCCCGATGGGACGCGTCGGGCAGGTCACCGACATCTCGGGCTGCGTGGTGTTCCTCGCGTCGGGGCTGTCCGCGTACGTCACCGGGAGCACCCTGCACCCGGACGGGGGCACGTACGCGTCCTCGGGCTGGTTCAACTGGCCGGAGTCGGGCTGGGCGAACCACGTCCCCGCGCCCGTGCTGAAGGCCATGGCCTCGGGCGAGGGCGGCTGACCGGCCTGGGACGTTCCGGGCTCAGCCGCCGGCCGTGCTCCCGTGGCGTTCCTTGAGGAGCCGCCTCAGCACCTTACCGGACGGCAGGCGCGGGATCTCCTCGACGAGCACGACCTCGCTCGGCCGCTTGTAGGAGGCCAGCCGGTCGCCGACCAGCGCGATCAGCTCGCCGGGGTCGACCGGCCCGTCCGCGGCGACGGCCGCGACGACCGCCTCCCCGTTCGCGCCGTCCGGAACCCCGTACACCGCGCAGTCCGCGACGGCCGGGTGGCCGTGCAGCACGGCCTCGACCTCGGCGGGCGCGACCTGGAACCCGCGCACCTTGATCATCTCTTTGGCGCGGTCGGTGAGCCGGACCCAGCCGCCCTCGTCGATGTGCCCGACGTCCCCGGTGCGGTACCAGCCGCCGTCGAACGCGGCCGCGGTGGCCTCGGCGGGCAGATAGCCGGCCATCAGCGAGTCCGACCGCGCCTGGATCTCGCCGGTCTCCCCCGGTCCGGCCGGTTCGCCGGTCTCCAGCGAGACCACTCGCAGCTCGACGCCGGGCGCGGCCCGCCCGACGCTGTCCAGCCGTGCGCCGGAGACCGGATTGCAGGCGATGACGGGGAGCTCGCTCGCCCCGTACGCGGGCACCCAGCCGACGCCGGTCCGCCGTGTGACGGTCTCGGCGATCTCCGGGGTCACCGGCGTCGCGCCCCACATGATGTAGCGCAGCGACGACAGGTCGAACGACTCCAGCTCCGGGTGCGAGGCGATCGCCAGCGCGATCGGCGCGACGGCCATCTCCACGGTGATCCGGTCGGACTCGATGGTCCACAGCAGCAGGTCCAGGTCGTAGCGGCGGTGCAGCCGCATCCAGGCACCGGTCTGCAGGGCCGTCTCGATGTTGAGCAGGCCGAGGATGTGGGACGGCGGCGTGGCGATCTGGATGCGGTCCCGCGCGGTCAGCTCCAGCGTCGCGCGCCAGTTCCGGACGGCGGCGCCGAAGGAGGCGTGGGTGTGCCGGACCGCCTTCGGCAGGCCGGTCGTCCCCGAGCTGAACACCAGGAGGGCGTCGGTGTCCGGTGCCAGCTCGGGGAAGGCGGCGTTGGAGGGCCGGACGGGCTCCTCGTCCAGGTGCAGCATCGGCATCAGTCCGGCGAGGAGAGGATGGTCGCCCACCGCGTGCGACGGCTCGGTGACCTTCAGCGCGTGCTCGGCCTCGCCCCGCTTCCAGGACGGGCTGAACAGCACGACCGCAGCGCCCAGCCGCCAGACCGCCCGCACCGCGACGACGAACTCCGGCCGGTTCGAGGCCATCAGCGCGACGCGGTCCCCGGCCCGCACGCCGCGCCGCGCGAGCGTCCCGGCCAGCCCGGCGGCGAGCGCGTCCAGCCGCGCGGCCGTGTACTCGCGCTCCTCGAAGGCGAGCGCGGCCCGCCCGCTCACGTCAGGTCTCCGTGCTCCCCGAGGCGGGGCGGCGGCCCGTAGCGGGGCTCGTGCCCGGCGACCCGGATCGGGCTGCCGACCAGCCGGTACCCTCCCGCCTCCACGACCGTGTCCGGGGCGGCGGCCAGCGCCTCCGGCAGCGTCCGCACGGCCGCCGCCGGGATGCCGAGCGGGCGCAGCCGGGCCTCCCAGCCGGCGGCGGTGTCCGTCGCCAGGACGGCGGTCACGGCCGCGAGCACCTCCTCGCGCCGCGCCACGCGCTCGGCCATGGTCGCGAACCCCTCGACGCCCGCCTCCGCGCAGAACGCCTTCCAGAAGCGGTCGTGCGTGATGAACAGCGCGAGATGCCCACCGGCCGTCGGGAACAGCTGGGCCGGGACGTAGTAGGAGTGCGCGCCGAACGGCAGCCGGCGCGGCTCGACGCCCTCGTTCAGGTACGCGGACGCGCGGTAGTTGAGCTGGGACAGCATCACGTCCCGCAGCGACACCTCCACCTGCCCGCCGCGCCCGGAGACGATCTGGGCGAGCAGGCCCAGCGCCGCGGTGAGGCCGGCGGAGTTGTCCGCCGAGGAGTAGCCCGGCAGGGTCGGCGGCCCGTCGGGGTCGCCGGTGAGCGCGGCGACGCCGGTCGCGGCCTGCACGACGTAGTCGAACGCGGGATGGTCGCCGGCCGCCAGCCCGAACCCGGTGAGCGCGACGCAGACGATCCGCTCGTTGTGGTGCCGCAGCGCCTCGTAGGTGAGCCCCAGCCGCTGGATCGCCGACGGTTTCAGGTTGACCAGCAGGGCGTGCGCCCCGGCGACCAGCTCGCCGAGCCGCGCCCGGCCGGCCTCGGAGGTGAGGTCGATCCGGACGCTGCGCTTGTTCCGGTTGAGGCTGGCGAAGTACGCGTCGCTCACCTGCCGCGACAGGTCGCCGCCCGGCGGCTCGATCTTGGTGACCTCGGCGCCGAGGTCGGCGAGCATCATCGTGGCGTACGGGCCGGCCAGGATGTGTCCGGCCTCCAGCACGCGGATGCCCGCCAGCGGCCCGGCGCTCACCTCAGCTCCGCCGCGAGCCCCGCGAGCATCTCCCTGGTCCGCTGCTTGGAGGCGACCAGCTCGTCCCTGCCCTCGCCGATCGGCAGCAGCCGCACCGACAGGTCGGTGACGCCCGCGTCGGCGAACCGGCGCAGCCGGGCGGCGATGGCCGCCTCGTCGCCCGCCGCGCAGATGTCGCCGACGTCGCGGGCGTCGCCGTACTCCAGCAGCCGCTGGTAGTTCGGGGAGATCTCGGCCTCGCCGAGGATCCGGTTGGCGCGCTCGCGGGCCGCGTCCACCTCCGACGGCCCGCACAGGCAGACCGGGACGCCGGCCACGATCCGCGGCGCGGGGCGTCCGGCCTCCTCGGCGGCCTTGGTGATGCGGGGGACGACGTGCTCGCCGACCGCCTTCTCGTCGGCCATCCATAGCACGGTGCCGTCCGCCCGCTCCCCCGCGATCTTCAGCATCACGGGACCGAGCGCGGCGACCAGGACCGGCAGCGGGGCCACCGCCCCCAGCCCCAGGGGGTTGTGCACGGTGAACGTCTTGTTCTCCACGTCGACCGGGCCCGGCCCGGCGAACGCGGCGTCCAGGACGTCCAGGTAGTCGCGGGTGTACGCGGCGGGCCGCTCGTAGGGCAGGCCGAGCATGTCCCGGACGATCCAGTGGTGCGACGGCCCGACGCCGAGCGCGAGCCGCCCGCCCGTCGCCGCCTGGGCGGACAGGGCCTGCCGAGCCAGCGCGATCGGATGCTGCGCCTGCAGCGGCACCACCGCGGTGCCGATCTCGATCCGGCTCGTTCCCGTGCCCATCAGGGCCACCGCGACCAGGGCGTCGAAGTCCGTGGGCACCTGCGGCACCCACACGGTGTCCAGCCCGGCGGACTCGGCCCACCGGGCGTCGTCGACCATCCGGCTCGCCTTGCGCGCGGAGTCCCCGCGCTCGGGCCCGCTCATCACACCGATCCGCACGGCTCCTCCAAGTTCGCTGGGTTGGCTGATGCGCATGCGGCCGGGCGCGCCGGCCCGGCCGCGTGCGCCTCCGCGCGCGCCGTGCGCGGAGGGTCTCGGGTCACACCGGCGGCGCGGCGACGGGCCGCCACCGCGCGGTGCTCATCCGGTCGCGGCCGGCGGCGCGGCCGTCAGGGCGCGCACCTCCGCGACCAGGTCGTCGAGCCCGGTGGAGGTCGGGAACAGCGCGGCCGCGCCCGCCTCGCGCAGCCGGGGGACGTCGGCGGCCGGGATCGTGCCGCCGACGATGACGGTCATGTCGGCGGCGTCGGCGGCGCGCAGGGCCTCGACGGTGCGGACGGTCAGCGCGAGGTGCGCGCCGGACAGGATGCTCAGGCCGACGACGGCGACGTCCTCCTGCAGCGCGATCGCCACGATGTCCTCGACGCGCTGCCGGATGCCGGTGAAGACGACCTCGAACCCGGCGTCCCGCAGCGCGCGGGCGACGACCTTCGCGCCGCGGTCGTGGCCGTCCAGTCCCGGCTTGGCGATCAGTATGCGCGCGGGCATCAGAACACCACCGGCTGCTGGAACTCGCCCCAGACCGCCTTGAGCGCGGCCACCATCTCGCCGACCGTGCAGTAGGCGCCGGCGCAGTCGATCAGCGGGCCCATCAGGTTGGCGTCCCCCTCCGCGGCCCGGGACAGCTCGGCGAGCCGGGCGCGGACGGCCGCCGGATCGCGCTCCGCCTTCACCCGCGCCAGCCGTTTGAGCTGCCGCTCCCGGCCCTCGGCGTCCAGCTCGTAGCCGTCGATGTCGGGCGCGGGCTCGTCGGAGGCGAACCGGTTGACGCCGACCACCGGACGCGCGCCGGACTCCAGGTCGCGCTGGATCCGGTACGCCTCGTCGGCGATGAGGCCCTGCAGGTAGCCGTCCTCGATCGCGCGGACCATGCCGCCGTGCCGGTCGAGGTCGTCCATGATCTCGACGATCCGCTCCTCGGTGGCGTCGGTGAGCGCCTCCACGAAGTAGGAGCCGCCGAGCGGATCGGCGACCCGGGCGACGCCGGTCTCGTGGGCGAGGATCTGCTGGGTGCGCAGCGCGAGCGTCGCCGACTCCTCGCTGGGCAGCGCGAACGGCTCGTCCCACGCGGCGGTGAACATCGACTGGACGCCGCCCAGCACCGAGGCCATCGCCTCGTAGGCGACCCGGACGACGTTGTTGCGCGCCTGCGGGGCGTACAGCGACGCGCCGCCCGCCACGCAGCCGAACCGGAACATCGACGCCTTGTCGCTGGTCGCGCCGTACCGCTCCCGGACGATCGTCGCCCAGCGCCGCCGTCCCGCCCGGTACTTGGCGATCTCCTCGAAGAAGTCGCCGTGGGTGTAGAAGAAGAACGACACCTGCGGCGCGAACTCCTCGATCGTCATCCGGCCTCGCTCGACGACGGTGTCGCAGTAGGTCACCCCGTCGGCGAGCGTGAACGCCATCTCCTGGACGGCGTTGGCGCCGGCGTCGCGGAAGTGCGCGCCCGCCACCGAGATCGCGTTGAACCGCGGCACCTCCGCCGCGCAGAACTCGATGGTGTCGGCGATCAGCCGCAGCGACGGCTCCGGCGGCCAGATCCAGGTGCCGCGCGAGGCGTACTCCTTGAGGATGTCGTTCTGGATCGTCCCGGTGAGCTTCGCGCGCGGCACGCCCGCCTTCTCGGCGGCGGCGACGTAGAACGCCAGCAGGATCGCCGCCGTCCCGTTGATGGTGAAGCTGGTGCTGATCCGGTCGAGCGGGATGCCGGCGAACAGCACCTCGGCGTCGGCGAGGGTGTCGATGGCGACGCCGACCCGGCCGACCTCGTCGGTCACCTCCGGGTCGTCGGAGTCGTGGCCGCACTGGGTCGGCAGGTCCAGCGCGACCGACAGCCCGGTGCCGCCCTGGTCCAGCAGGTACCGGTACCGGCGGTTGGACTCCTCGGCGGTGCCGAACCCGGAGTACTGGCGGATCGTCCAGAGCCTCCCCCGGTACCCGGAGGGGTAGTTCCCGCGGGTGAAGGGGTACCGGCCGGGTTCGGGCGGTCCCCCGCGGACGTCCTCGGGCCCGTAGACGGGGCGGAGGGGGATGCCGGAGGAGCTCCGGACGGTGTCGTCGTCGTTCATGTCGGCCATGGCGGCGGACGCGTCAGACCGACATCAGACGGGCCAGGTTCCCGCCCATGATCTTCGCCTGGTCGGCCTCGTCCAGCCGCCCGAGCGCGTCGACGTAGCTGACCGGGTCGGCCAGGCCCTCGGGGTGGGGGTAGTCGGAGCCGAACAGCACCCGCTCGACCCCGATGAGATCGGAGAGCTCGGCCATGTCCTCCTCCCAGAACGGGCTGACGTGGATGTTGCGCTTGACCGCCTCGACCGGGTCCTCGCCGAACGCCTCCGGGGCCTTCTTGCGCACGTCGGCGAGCTGGTCCAGCAGCGGCGGCAGCCAGGACGAGCCGTTCTCGATGACCGCGATCTTCAGCTCGGGGAAGCGGGTCAGCATCCCGTGGCAGGCCATCGAGCCGACGGCGTCGGTGACCGGCCGCCATTCGGCCAGCATCCGGAAGGCGTTGGTCTTGAACGGCAGCATCTCGGCGCCGTGGCCCTCCCAGTCGTTGGCGTACCGGCTGTAGCCGCTGTCGGAGGAGTGCATCCCGATCAGCACGCCCTCGTCGACGACCCGCTTCCAGAACGGGTCGAACTCCGGCAGCGCGAACGAGCGGAGCCCGCGGTGCCCGGGGACGGGCGCGGGCCGGATCAGCACCGTCTTGGCGCCGCGCTCCAGGCACCAGTCGAGCTCCTCGATCGCCTTCTCGACGATGGGCAGGCTGATGACGGGGGTGGTGAAGATGCGGTCCTTGTAGTTGAAGGACCAGGTCTCGTGCAGCCACTGGTTGAGGGCGTGGACGACCACGTGGATCAGGTCCGGGTCGTCGCGCATCCGCTCCTCGATGAGGCTGGCGAGGGTGGGGAACATCAGCGTGCGCTGGATGCCGAGATCGTCCATCAGCTCCAGGCGCGGGCCGGGCTCGCGGAAGGCGGGGATCGCGCGCATCGGCTCGCCGAAGATCTCCCGCTTGCTCTTGCCGTCGGGGTTGCCGTGCCGGAAGTAGTCCTCCATCGCGCCCGGGCGGGCGACGACGTCGAAGGTCGGGTTGGGGATGTAGTCGCTGATCTGGCCGCGGATGGCGATCTTGGTACGGCCGTTCACCTGGACGTACTGGATGGCTCCCGCGTACTGCTTCGGCAGGTGGCGCGTGAGCGCCTCCTGGGTCTCGTAGAGGTGGTTGTCCGCGTCGAACAGCGGATACGGCAGCGCGCGCGACGGCATCGATATCCTCCTTAGGCGATATTGAGAATAGTATTCTCAGTGAGCGCGTACCGCAATGTCCCGGCGGAGCCGGAACTTCTGGACCTTGCCGCTCGCGGTGCGCGGGAAGTCCTCGACGACGTGCAGCTCCTCCGGCCACTTCTGCCGGGCCAGCCCCACCCGCTCCAGGTGGGCCCGCATCGCCCCGATCGTCGGCGCCGGCCCGCCGGGCTTCGTCCTGACGATCGCCGCGGCGTGCTCGCCGAGCCGGGCGTCGGGCGCCGGCACCACCGCCGCCTCGGCCACGCCCGGCATGCCGAGCAGGGACTCCTCGACCTCCAGCGCGCTGATGTTCTCCCCGCCGCGGATGATGATGTCGGACTTGCGGTCGGTGATCGTCAGGTAGCCGTCCTCGTCGAGCACGCCGATGTCGCCCGTCCGGTACCAGCCGTCCTCGTCGAACGCGCGGGCGGTCAGCTCCGGATCGGTGTAGCCGATGCACAGGTCCGGGCCCCGGCTGTAGATCTCCCCGTCCTCGCCGAGGCGGATCTCCACGCCCGGCAGCGCCGCGCCGTCGGTGTGCAGCCGCTTGGCCGCGGGGGCGGTGAAGTGCGAGCCCGTGATGGACGGGTGCTCGGTGCTCCCGTACGACCGGAAGACCGTGATGCCGAGGTCCTGGAGCCGGGTGGTGACCGCCACCGGGACCGCCGCGCCCCCGAGGCCCGCGAACCGCATGTTCGACAGGTGGTCCGGGGTGAAGTCGGGATGGTCGAGCAGGCTCGTCATGTAGTACGGGACGCCGCCGCAGACGGTGAGGTCGTCGCTCTTCATCAGCGCCAGCACCCGGCCCGGGTCCCAGACGTCGGCGATGTTCACCGCCGCGCCGCTCAGCACCGGGATCAGGTACGCCGAGACCATGCCGATGAAGTGGCCGACCGGGGCGGAGATGATCTGCCGGGAGACGTCCGGCGGGTGGCGCTCGGAGAGCTGGCGGGTCTCGAAACCGAGCGTCCGGTGGCTGTGCACGACCCCCTTGGGGTCGCGCGTCGTGCCGGAGGTGAACGCGATCACCGCGGGGCCCGCCGGGTCCGCGGCGGCCACGCCGGGCAGCGGGTCGCCGGCGAGCAGGTCGTCGAAGTCGCGCCCCACCACGCCGACGACCGGCACGTCCGCGCACACGCCGGGGTCGAACTCCAGGCGGCCGAACCGCTCGGCGCCGACGAACACCTTCGGCCGGACGGCCTTCAGGATGTAGCCGACCTCCTTGCGGCCGTAGAAGTGCACGATCGGGACGACCGTCGCGCCGAGGAAGGCCGACGCCCAGAAGACCGCCGCCGCCTCCATCCAGTTGGGCAGCTGGAACGCGACCACGTCGCCGGACCGTACGCCGCGGGCCCGGAGCCCGGCGGCGAGCCGCCGGGCGACCCGCTCCACGTCGCGGAACGTACCGGTCCACGGCCGCACCGCCGAGTGCACCCGGAACACCGTGCCGGGGGCTCCGGCGAGCCCGCGCGCCAGCATCTCCCCGAGGGTCTCGCTCGTCCACCAGCCCTCCGCCTCGTAGCGCTTGACCAGTGCGTCAGGGATCGTTCGCATGGTGATGGCTCCCAGTTCGCGATGCGGACCGCCGATGGCTTGTGAATATCACGTTCTCAGTCGAGAGAACAGTCATCTCTCGACGGGGAAGGAGAGCCGGATCGACCGGGTGGGGCACGCCTCGGCGGCGTTGCGCACGTCCTCGGCCGAATCCTCGGCCGGGTCCTCGCCGCGCTCGGCCACCAGCCGGACCTTCCCCTTTTCGTCCAGCTCGAAGGTGCCGGGCGCGTAGAAGGCGCACACTCCGGTGCCGGCGCAGGTCCGCGGCGTGACCGCGACCTCCTGCCGCTCCCCGGCCCGCCCGGCCCCGTCCGTGCCGCCGCTCATCCGAACACCACCGGCAGCCGGGCCGGGCCCCGCATCTGCAGGCCCATGAGGACGGGACGGGGGGCGTCCGGATCCCAGCGCAGGTTCGGCAGCCGGTCGAGGATCGCGGTGAGCGCCACCGTCATCTCCGCGCGGGCGAGGTGCATGCCGAGGCACACGTGCGGGCCCCCGGCGAACGACAGGTGGGGGCGCAGCGGCCGGAAGAGGTCGAACGCGTCGGGGTCGCCCCACCGGGCCGGATCGTGGTTCGCCGCGGTGAGGCAGAGCGCCACCCGCGAGCCGGCCGGGACGGAGACCCCGCCGAGCACCGTGTCCCGCGTCGCCATGCGGAAGAACGTCGGGTCGGTGACCTCCCACCGCAGGGACTCCTCGATCGCCGCGCGGACGAGCGACCGGTCGCGGCGGACGGCGTCGAGCTGGGCGGGGTTGTTCAGCAGCGCCCACAGCGTGATGCCGAGCTGCCGCCACGTCGTCCCGGACCCGGCCGTGAGGATCAGCCGCGCGAACGCCAGCACGTCCTCGTCGGTGAGCCCGTGGAGGTTCCCGTCCTCGTCCCGGACGCGCTCCTGGACCAGCCTGCTGATCAGGTCGTCGCGCGGGTTCTCCCGGCGGTCGGCGATCAGCGGGAGCAGCAGGTCCGCGGCGGCGGCCGAGGCGGCGAGCTTGTCCTCGCGCGCGACGTCGGCGCCGATCATCCGCTCGATCAGCTCGCGCAGCCGCAGCGTCTCGGCCATCCGGACGCCGAAGCTCCCGGTGATCGTCAGCAGCGGCAGCAGCGCGCAGAAGTCGAGGTTCAGCTCCGCCCGCCCCCGCTCTTCGACGCGGCTCAGCAGGGCGTCGGTGATCCCGGCGATCCAGCGGTCGATCCACCACTGCGTCGCGGCGCGTCCGAACGAGGGCTGGACGACGGCGCGGTGCCGGGTGTGCTCGGCGCCGTCCATGCCGAGGATGTTCGGGCCGAAGGTGGCGAAGGTACCGCGGAGGATCTCGGAGTTGAACGTCTCCGAGTCGCGGAACACCGCGTTGACCGTCGCGTAGTCGAAGACGGAGACGACCGGCTCCGACCACCGCCGCGCGTACTCGGGACGGGGCAGGCCCAGCGCCTCCTCGACGCAGCCCTCGTGCACGGCCCCGCTCTCGCGCGCCCGCCGCAGGTCGGCGTGGAAGTCCTCGACGTAGTCCCCGCCCGAGATGGCCCGGCGGTACTCGCCGCCGGTGTCGAACAACGTGCGGATCCCGTCCGGGTCGAGCCCGGCGATCTCCTCTAGCAGCATGCGTGTCTCCCGTTCGGTCGCGGGCCGGTCACCGGCTCACCGCCGTGAGGTGCTTGACCTGCTGGTAGGCCCGGATTCCCTCGCGTCCGCGCTCCCGCGAGCGGCCGCTGTGCCGCCACCCGCCGGAGGAGGCGAACGGCCCGAAGTAGCCGCCGTTCACCAGCACCGCGCCCGAGCGGATGCGGCGGGCCACGGCGAGCGCCCGGTCGGCGGCGCCGAACACCGCGCCCGACAGCCCGTACACGGTGTCGTTCGCCAGTTCGACGGCGTGGTCGAGGTCGCGGTAGCCGATCACCGACACGACCGGTCCGAAGGTCTCCTCCTGGGCCAGCGGGTTGGCCGTGTCGTCGAGGTCGACGACGGTCGGCTCGAAGAAGTGGCCGCCGAGGTCCGGGCGGGCGCGGCCGCCGGCGACGACCCGGCCGCCGTGCGCGAGGGCGGCGGCGACGTGGTCCTCGCAGCGCCGCACCTGGGCGTCACTGATGAGCGGCCCCACGTCGGTCGCCGGGTCGCGCGGGTCGCCGAGCCGGAGCGCGGCGACGCGGTCCGCGGCGTCGCGCAGGACGCGCCGCTTGCTCTCCTGCGGCACCAGCACCCGGGTCTGCAGGACGCAGCCCTGCCCGGCCATCGCGCGCATCACGACCGCGATCCCGTCGGCGGCCCCGTCCACGGCGTCGGGCAGGTAGACCCCCGCGGACTTGCCGCCGAGCTCCAGCATCAGGCGCTTGTGGGTCGGCGCGGCCTGGGCGGCGATCGCGGCGCCGACGGCGCTGGACCCGGTGAACGACACGGCGTCGACCTCCGGCGCCGTCGTCATCAGCACCGCCCCGGCTGTGCCCTCCTCGGCGAGGACGTTCAGCACGCCGGGCGGGAGCCCCGCCTCCTCGGCGGCCTCGCCCGCGGCCAGCACCGCCAGGGGCGCGAGCGGGCTGGGCCGCAGCACCACCGTGTTGCCCGTCAGCAGCGCCGGGACGACCTTCCACAGGGCCAGGAACAGCGGCACGTTGTAGGCCGGCATGGCCGCGACGACGCCGAGCGGTTCCCAGCTGAGGACGCTCGCGGCCACCCGCCCGCCGGCGACGAGACCGTCCAGCGGCACGGGGTTGTGCTCCTCCTCCGGCAGGGAGGCGTGGATCCGGACGGCGGCGCGGGCCTGCTCGATCGCGCCCGCGACCTGGAGCGTCCGCGCCGACGACAGCAGCGCACCGGTCTCGGCGACGACGGTGTCCGCAAGGCGCTCGCGCCGGGCCTCCAGCGCCGACAGGAACCCCAGGACGAGCGACGCCCGTTCGGCGGCCGGCGTCCGCGACCATCCGTCGAAGGCGCGCCGCGCGGCCCGCACGGCGCGCTGGAAGTCCGCGGGCTCGGCCGTCGGCACCTCGGCCACCGTGGACAGGTCCGCCGGGTTCGCGACCCGAAGGAGCGGGCCTCGGCCCAGGCGGACGCCGTCCACGAAGGAGTGCGGCGCCGACGCCTCCGTCGTGCCCGCCCTCACAGGCTGACGCCGGCGTCGAGCGGGAGCGCGACCCCGGTCACGGCGTGCGCGGCGTCCGACACCAGCCACAGGATCGCCTGACTGACGTCGGTGGGCTGCAGCCGGTCGATCGGCAGCACCCGCGTGAGCGCCTGCGCGTCGCTAGCCTGCGTCATCGGCGAGTGAGGATTGTTGATCATGTAGGTGTCGACCGCCGTCGGGTGGACGACGTTGACCCGGACGCCGTGCCGGCCGAGCAACCGGGCGAAGCCCTTCGCGAGGCCGACGACTCCGTGCTTGGCCGCGTTGTAGCCGGACATGCCGCCGGAGCCGTCCGTCATGCCCTTGAGCCCGGCGGTGGACCCGGTCACCACGATCGAGCCGCCGCGGCCCTGCTCGACGAGCGGCCGCTGGACCACCTTCAGCGTGTTGAAGACGCCGGTGAGCATCACCCCGACCGCGTCGTCCCATCGGGCCGCCGCCTGCTCCAGGGTGGTCTCGGTGCGGTCGCTGTGCAGCACGCCCGCGTTGGCGAGCACGATGTCCACGCCGCCGAGCTCGGCGATGCCGTGGTCCAGGGCCTTCGCCAGCGCGACGATGTCGCGGACGTCGGCGACCGCGGTGACGCACCGCCGCCCGGCGGCCTCGACGAGGCGCGCCGTCTCGGCCAGGTCGTCCGCCGTGGCCATCGGATAGGGCACGGTCGGGATGTCGGCGCAGATGTCCACGGCGATCACGTCGGCCCCGTGCTCGGCGAGCAGCGCCGCGTGCGACCGCCCCTGCCCGCGGCCGGCGCCCGTGATGAACGCGACCTTGCCGTCCAGTTGCCCCATGTCGTCGGCCTCTCCTCGGTGATCGCTGCCGCTCGGCCCTGCCGAAAAGGCATGCCGGACCGTCCGGCGGCCCAGTTGTTCCGCCGCCGGACCCGGTCGGGGATGGAGCCCGGCGAGGCGAACCGGCCGGGCTTTTCGAAGGTAAGCACGGTCGGCTAAAACCGTCAAGAGAATGAGCTTCTCCATATGTACGTGCAGTTGGCAGAGCCATCATGCTGGAGGTCGATCGTGCATGAGAGATTCTCATCTTCGCTATCGAGAACGATCTTCTCTTGCTTATGGACATATGGGCTTCTACTGGTTACGTTGAGGTCGCGATGCCGCCGATGAGGCGTCGCCCGCACCGCCGGCGAACCTCGCCGGTCCGTCCGCGGCGAGAGAAGAGACCTCGCCGCCGAGACCATTCCGCCCCGCCATTCAGTTCCGGTTTCCATGCGTCCCGCGGCGTCCGCGCCGGAGCGGCGCGAGCCCGCGAAGGAGAGCCCCATGCCCCACCGGCCGGCCGGCCCGCCGCCCGTCTTCGACGGCGTCCAGGTCCTCGAAGTGGCGCAGTGGACGTTCGCGCCGGCGGCCGCCGCGGTGCTGGCCGACTTCGGCGCCTCGGTCATCAAGGTCGAGGATCCGGTCACCGGCGACCCGCAGCGCGGGCTCGCGACCTCCGGGATCGTCCCGAAGGTCGGCGAGGTCAACCTGGTCACCGCCCAGACCAACCGCGGCAAGCGCAGCATCGGGCTCGACCTGCGCACGCCCCGCGGCCACGAGCTGCTCATGGAACTGGTCGACCGCGCCGACGTCTTCGTGACGAACTTCCGCGGACCCGCGCGGGTGAAGCTCGGGTTCGACGAGGACGAGGTCCGGTCCCGCAACCCGCGCATCGTCTACGCGCGGGCCACCGCCCAGGGGGTCCGCGGCCCCGACGCCGACCGCGGCGGGTACGACTTCACCTCGTTCTGGATGCGCAGCGGCATCGCCGCCGCGCTCACCGCGCCGGACGCCGACCGGCCGCTGCCCCAGCCGCCCGCCTTCGGCGACAAGGCCGGCGCGATGAACCTGGCGTTCGGGATCGCCGCGGCGCTGTTCCGCCGCGAGCGGACCGGCGAGGGAGCGTGCGTGGACGTCTCGCTGCTCGGCTCCGCGCTGTGGCAGCACTCCAGCGCGATCCTCTACTCCTGGGGGCTCGGCCGGGAGTTCCCCGTGGCCACCGGGCGGTCGGCGAACCCGATCGGGCGCGGCTACCGGACGGCCGACGGCCGCTGGATCGCGCTGATGATGATCGAGTCCGACCGCTGGTGGCCCGACCTGTGCCGGCACCTCGGCCGCCCCGACCTGATCGCGGACGAGCGGTTCGCGGACGCCGCGTCCCGGTCCGCGCACCACGACGCGTGCACCGCCGTGCTGGAGGACGTCTTCGCCGCGCTGCCGCTGGCGGAATGGGAACGGCGCCTCGCCGGCCTCGCCGGGCCCTGGGCCGTCCAGCGCTCGATGCTCGAAACCGCCGACGACCCCCAGGTCGTCGAGAACGGGTACACCGTGCCCGTCGACCACGACGGCACCGCGGTCCGGCTGATGAGCGCCCCGGTGCAGTTCGACGAGCGCGTCCCCGAACCGCGCCGCGCCCCTGAGCACGCCGAGCACACCGAGGAGGTGCTGCTCGAACTCGGCCACGACTGGGACGCGATCGCGGCGCTCAAGGAGTCCGGCGTGGTCTGACGACCGCGCGGGCCGGAACCGCAGCTCCACCCACCCCACCCCCTGGAGGACCCGGTGACCGCACAGCCAACGCCGGATCGGCCCCCCTTCCCCACCGAACGCGCGGCGACGGCCCTGGTGGTCGCGCTGATCGCCATCGAGGTCTGCGCCGTCTTCGAGACCGCGATGGCGGTCGCCGCCATCCCCACCTTCATGAAGGTCTTCTCGGCCGACGCCGCCACCGTCGGCTGGAGCACGACCATCTACCTGCTGGTGGGCGCCGCGTCCGCCGCCACCAGCGGACGCCTCGGCGACATGTTCGGCCGGACGCGGGTCCTGATCGCCGTGCTGGTGGTCGCGGCGCTGGGCTCGCTGATCAGCGTCCTGGCGGGCGGGCTGTGGCTCGTGGTGGTCGGGCGCGGCGTCCAGGGCATGGCCGCCGGCGCCCTGCCGCTGTCGTTCGGCCTGGTCCGCGAGCTGCTGCCGGAACGGCGGGTGCCGCTCGCCATGTCGCTGCTCGGCGGCGTGGTGCCGGTCTGCACCGGCGCCGGGGCGCTGCTCGCCGGCCTGCTGATCGACCACAGCGGATGGCGCGCCATGTTCCTGGTCGCCACGGTCCTCGGCGCGGCGGCGACGGCGGTCGCGGTCTTCGGCCTGCCGCGCACCCCGGGGATCACGCCGCGGCCGACCATCGACGTCGTCGGCGGCGTGCTGCTGGCGCCGGCCGCCGGGGGCGTGCTGTTCGGCGCCACCCAGGGCCGCACCTGGGGCTGGGACGACCCGCGGGTGATCGCGGCGTTCGTGCTCGGCGTCGCGGCCTTCCTCGTCTGGGCGTGGTGGGAGCGGCGCGTCCCGGAGCCGATGGTCGACCTGCGGCTGTTCGCCGCGCGCAAGGTCCGGCTGACGACGGCGGCGACGGTCATGGTCGGGCTCGGGCCCATGGGGGCGATCGCCATCCTGTCGCAGATGGTGCTGCAGCTTCCCGAGAAGGCACCGGTCGGGCTGGGGCTGTCGCCCACGAGGTCCGGATGGCTGCTGCTGGTCGTCGCGGTGTTCGGCTACGGGGGCGCGGCGGTCAGCGGACGGATCGCCCAGGCGGTGGGGGCGCGGTGGCCGCTGGTCATCGGGACCTGCACCTACGCCGCCGGCATCGTCCTGTGGATCTTCCTCGCCAAGAGCGTCGCCGGCACCCTGCTCTGCCTCACCCTCACCGGCATCGCCACCGGCTTCGCCGCGACCGCGCTGCCCGTCCTCATCGTGGAGGGGGTACCGGCGGAGCACACCGGCGAGGCGACCGGGATCAACCGGGTGACCCAGAACATCGCCGTGGCCTGCGGGCTGGCGCTCACCTCGGTCATCCTCGCGGCCTCGACCGTGCCCGGCACGGAGCTGCCGACCCGGTCGGCGCTGGTGGCCGCGCTGCTGTCGGTCACCGTCCTGGCGGTCGTCGGCACGGTGATCGGGCTGCTGATCGGCGGCCGCCGTCCCCGCGCGGCGACCGAGCCCGCCGGCGGTCTCGGGGTGGAGCCGGCGGAGGCCTGACCCGGCGACGACGAAGCCGGGCGACGAACGAAACCCGGCGCCGGACGCACCGGCGCCCCGACGGAAGGACGGACCACCATGACCGGCACGAACCCGGACCTGAACTGGCTGATCTCGGTCGACGACCACGTCCTCGAACCGGGCCACCTGTGGGAGACGTGGCTGCCGCAGAAGTACCGCGACCGCGGGCCGAAGCTCGTCATCGACGAGGACGGCAAGGGCACCTGGCACTACCTCGGCGCGAAGCAGCGCGCCAGCGGCCTGTCCGCGACGGTCGGCCGGGACAAGAGCCTGATCAGCCCGGAGCCGCTCGGCTACGACGAGATGCGGCCCGGCTGCTACGACCCGCGGGCCCGGGTCGAGGACATGGACCAGGGCGGCATCCTCGCCTCGATGACGTTCCCGACGTTCCCCGCGTTCTGCGGCCAGACGTTCTACCGCGGCGAGGACAAGGAGCTCGGGCTCGCCTGCGTCAAGGCCTACAACGACTGGATGGTCGAGGAGTGGTGCGCGAGCGCGCCCGGCCGGTTCATCCCGCTCACGCTGATCCCGCTGTGGGATCCCGAGGCCGCGGCCGAGGAGGTGCGGCGCGTCGCCGGCCGGGGCGTGCACGCGGTCGCGTTCAGCGAGAACCCCGAGCCGCTCGGGCTGCCGACGATCAACGACCCGGGCCGCTACTGGGACCCGTTCTTCCGGGCCGCCGCGGAGTGCGGCGTGGTCATCTGCATGCACGTCGGCTCGTCGTCGCAGATCCCGTCGATCAACGCCGACACCAACTTCATGGCCAACCTGTCGTGGGGCGCCGTCCGCACGTCCGGCACCATGCTCGACTGGCTGTTCAGCGGCGTCTTCGAGCGCTTCCCCGACCTGAAGATCTCCCTGGCCGAGGGCAACATCGGCTGGATCCCCTACTTCCTGGAGCGGGCCGAGCAGGTCATCGACAAGCAGCGCTTCTGGTTCCAGCGCGGCATCGACTACGACCCCGGCAAGGGCAGCAAGCAGCAGCGCACGGACGGCGGCGCGCACAGCATCGACTACCTGAACTTCGACATCCGGCAGAGCTTCCGCGACCACGTCTACGGCTGCTTCATCGACGACGTCGCCGGGCTGCGCAACCTCGACCTCATCGGCGAGGACAACGTCATGATCGAGACCGACTACCCGCACTCCGACACCACCTGGCCGAACTCGATGAAGCTCGCGCGCGACCGGCTCGCCGGGTTCGCCCCCGAGGTGCAGTACAAGATCCTGCGGGGCAACGCCGAGCGGCTGTTCCAGTTCACCCCGGCGGACACCGCGGAGCTCCCCGTCCCCGGCGGGGTGTCGTGACGGACGCCCGGACCGCCGTCATCGTCGGGCTCGGCATGAGCCCGCAGGGCCGCCGGCTCGGGATCTCGCCGCGGGAGCTGCGGCGGCAGGCGATCGACGCGGCGCTGGCCGACGCGGGGATCGGGCGCGAGCTGGTCGACACCTGCATCTGCTTCGGCGCCCAGCCCGAGGACCTGCGCTACGCCGGGCTGTCCCCGCGGACGTCGTTCGCGCTGAACTCGGGGGGCGCCTCCCCCGCGCTGTCGGTCGTCGTCGCCGCCGGCCTCATCGCGACCGGGCAGGCCGATCACGTCCTCAGCGTCTACGGGGAGGCGTTCACCGGGACGGCGCCGCGGCCGGAGCCGAACCACGGCGTCGCCGGACGGTCCGACATCGGCGGGTACAGCTACGGCTACCCCTACCTGTACGGGCTCGTCGGCCCCGGCGCGGTGTACGCGATGGCCGCCCGGCGCTATATGGACGTCCACGGCGCGACGTCGCAGGACCTGGGCGCGGTCGCCGTCGCCGAGCGGGCGTACGGGAGCGTCCGGCCGGGCGCGGTCGGGTACGGGCAGCCGATCACGGTGGCCGACCACCAGGCGTCCCGGATGATCGCCGACCCGCTGCGGCTGCTCGACTGCTCCCGCCCGACCGACGGCGGCGTCGCCATCGTGATCACGTCGGCGGAGCGGGCGGCGGACTGCGCCGGCAGCCCGGTCGCGGTGCTCGGGTCGGGCTGCGGGCACAACATCGCCAACTGGTGGGACGGCACGATGGCCGGCCGGTTCGGCGCGTCGCCCGACGCCGCCCGCCGCGCCTACGCCGAGGCCGGCGTCGGGCCGGAGGACATCTCCGTCGCGCAGCTCTACTCCCCCTTCACCATCGCCACGCTGATGCAGCTGGAGGAGTACGGGTTCTGCGGGGAGGGCGAGGCGCCCGCCTTCGTCCGGGACGGGCACACCGGACCGGCCGGGAGGCTGCCCACCAACACCGGCGGAGGGCAGCACTCCGGCTTCTACGCCACCGGGTTCACCCCGCTGTCGGAGGGCGTCCTGCAGGTCCGCGGCGAGGCCCCGACCAACCAGGTACCGGACGCCGAGCTCTGCCTCGTCAGCGGCAGCGGCGGCAACGGCGGCGTGCACGGCTCGTGGGCGCACGTGTCGCTCGTCCTGGGCAGGCCGCGGTGAGCGCGCCGCGGCCGTTCCCCGAGGACGTCGCACCGGACCTGGCGGACGCGGAGTTCTGGCAGGGCTGCCGCGAGGGCCGCTTCCTCCTGCTGCGCTGCGGGACCTGCGGCCGGGCGGTGTGGCCGGCGGGCGGTTGCCCGAGCCACGGGATGGCGCCGATGGCGTGGGAGCCGGCGAGCGGCCTCGGCCGCCTCCACACCTGGACGGTCGTGCACCAGCGGTACGCGACGTCGTTCGACGACCCGCCCCCCAACGTCGCCCTGGTGGAGCTGGACGAGGGCCCGCTGGTCCACTCGACCGTGATCGGCGCCGCCCGGCCGGTGATCGGGATGCGGGTGGAGGCCGACTTCCAGACGATCGCCCCGGACGTCGTGATCCCCGTCTTCCGGCCGGTCCGGGGGGCGGGCGATACCCTTGGCGCGTGACGCTGGAGCCGGGGTGGGCGGAGCGCATGACTCGGCACGCCGTCGAGCGCCGCCCCGCCCGAGGAGGGTTCGTCGGGCCGAGGGCCAAGCTCATCGCGGCCGGGCAGCGGCTGCTCCTGGAGAAGGGCGACTCCGACTACACGATCGAGGAGCTCGTGCGCCGGGCCGGCGTCGCGATCAAGACGTTCTACCGGTGCTTCCCCACCAAGGAGGAGTTCCTGCGGACGGTCTTCACCACGTCCGTCACGGGGGCGCTGCCGAGGATCCGCGAGTACATCCTCGCCACGTCCGGCGACCCGCTGGAGCGGCTGCGGATGGCGGTCACCTGGCCGCTCGTGTGGCACCGGGAGAACGAGTCGCTCAGCCGCGTGATCGCCTACGAGCACGTGCGGATCGCCCGGACCAGCCCCGAGACGATCGCCGTGACGGGCCGCCCGTACGAGGAGTTCGTCCGCGAGCTGATCGTCGGCGCGGCCGAGGCCGGGCTCGTGCGCCCGGCGAACCTCGACTGGGACGTGCACATCATCACCTCGATCGTCACCACGTCCTTCCACACGCTGGTCCTCGGGATGGGCGAGCCGCCCGAGCCCGACCGCGGCGCGCTCGCCGAGAACGTCTGGCGGTTCTGCCTGACCGCGCTGCACGGGCCCGCCGGCCCGGCCGCCGCCTGACCGCGCGTCCGCACCGGTCCGCCCGGCCCCGCCGGGGGTTGCCTGCACCGTGACTGGCGAATACGCTATTTCCGCAAATGAGAATGTCAATCTCGCCTCATCTGGAGAAGCCGCATGGTCGATCTCGAGCTGGAGCGGGGCGTGGCGGTCATCACCATCGACCGCCCGCAGGCCCGCAACGCCATCGCACCGGCCACCATGGACGAGCTGGACAAGGCCCTCGACGCGGCGGAGGGGGCCGGCGCGCTGGTGGTCCGGGGCGGGGGCGACCGCGCGTTCGTCTCGGGCGGCGACCTGAAGGAGCTCGCCGCGATCCGCACCGAGGACGAGGCGGTCGCGATGGCCCTGCGCATGCGAGGCGTCTGCGACCGGATCGCGGCCTTCCCCGCCCCGGTGATCGCCGCGCTGAACGGGCACGCGCTGGGCGGCGGGGCCGAGGTGGCGGTGGCCGCCGACATCCGGGTGGCCGCCGACGACATCAGGATCGGCTTCACCCAGTCGACGCTGGCGATCATGCCGGCGTGGGGCGGCGCGGAACGGCTCGCGGCGCTCGTCGGCCGGGGCCGGGCGCTGCTGCTCGCGGGCGCGGGGACCGTGCTCGGCGCGGCGGAGGCCGAGCGGCTCGGGCTGGTGGACATGGTACTGCCGCGCTCCTCCTTCGAGGAGGGATGGCGGTCGCTGGCCGCGTCGCTCGCCACCGGCGCGGCGCGGGAGATCAAGCGCGTCGTCGGGGGCGGCCTGACCGCCGACGAGGCTGCCCGCGCCTTCGCGCGGCTGTGGGTGGCGGACGAGCACTGGGAGGCGGCGGAGAGGGTGATGAACCGTGCGCGATGACGTGCGGCGGGCCGAGAGCCCGGTGGGGCTCATCGTGCGTCCGGCCGGCCCGGCCGAGACGACCGTCCTCTACCTGCCCGGCGACGGCGGCCCGCACGGCACGCCGGAGCCGGTGCTCGACCTGGCCGGGCGCCTCGCGACCCGGATGGCGGCCACCGTCGTCTGCGGCCGGTACGGGACGTCGTTCTCCACCGCCCTGGACGATGTCCGCGCGGCCTACGAGCACTGCCGGGCGTCCGGGCCGACGGTCGTCGCGGGCGAACGGTTCGGCGCCGGGCTGGCGGCGGCCCTGATGCTGCGGCTCCGCGACCTCGGAGCCGAGCAGCCCCGCTGCGCGGTGCTGGTGTCGGGGCTGCTCGACCTGACGCTGGAGGCGCCGAGCCTGCGGCTCAACGCCGGCGCCGACCCGGCGTTCGACGCCGCGCGGTTGCGGCGGCGCGTCGAGCGCTACGCCGCGGGCGCGGACCGGGCCGATCCGCTGCTCAGCCCGCTGTACGGCAACCTGCACGGGCTGCCGCCCATCAGGCTGCTGGCCGCGGGGACGGATCCGCTGCTGGACGACTCGCTGGCATTCGCCGCCCGCGCCGCCCGTTCCGGCGTCACCGTGGACCTCCGCGTCGTGCAGGACCGGTCGCTGCTGCCTGCCGAGACCGTCGCGGGCATCGCCGGCTTCGCCGCCGAGTGGACCCGCGCGAACGGTTCACCCGTTCCCTCCCGCTGACCTGGGACGGCCGGGCCGGGCTCGGCGGGCTCGCGCCCCCTCCGCCCGGCCCGGCAGGTCTCCCACGGGCCATGGTTCAGGTGACGGCGCCCGCGGCCTTGAGGGCGATGATGCGGTCCCAGTCCAGCCCCAGTTCGGCGAGGATCTCCTCGGTCTGGGCGGCGAACTCGGGCGCGGGGCCGAGCTCGGGCGCGGCGACGTCGAACTGCACGGGGCTGGCGACCAGGTCCAGGTCGCCGGCCCGGACGACGTACTCGTTCGCGCGGGCCTGCGGGTCGTTCCCGGCCTGCAGCGAGTCCTGCACCGGCGCCCACGGCCCGGCGAGGGTGGCGAAGCGCTCGGTCCACTCGGCCAGGGTCCGGGCGGCGATGGCCTCCCGGAGGATCTTCACGGCCTGCCCGGTGTTGGCGGCGATCCGCTCGGCGTCCGCGAAACGCGGGTCGTCGGCCAGCTCCGGCCGGCCGATGTGGCGGCACACGTCCGCCCAGAACTTGCCGGGCTGCAGCATGACGAAGGCCAGGTGGCGGCCGTCGGACGTGGCGTACAGGCCGGACAGCGGGTTGGACGGCGAGCCGTGCGCGCCCGCCGGCGGCGGGACGAGCGGCTCGCCGGCGTGGAGCGACAGCGCGATCCCGTGCCCCATCGCCCACAGGCCGCTGCCGAACAGCGACACGTCGACGACCGACGCCTCGCCGGTCCGCTCGCGCCGGAACAGCGCCGCCGCGATCCCGCCGGCCAGGTTCGTGCCGGAGATCGTGTCCCCGTAGGCCGGTCCGGGCGGGCTGATCATCCCTTCCGTCCCGGCGGGCGTGAGGCTGGCGGCGGTGCCGCCGCGCGCCCAGAAGGCCGTCATGTCGTAGCCGCCCTTGTCCGCCTCCCGGCCGCGCGGCCCGAGCGCGCTGCCCCGCGCGTAGACGATCTCCGGGTTGACGGCGCGGACGTCGTCGACGTCGATCCCGAACTTGGCGCGCGCGCCGGGGAGGAAGCTCGTGAGGAACACGTCCGAGCGGCGGATCAGCTCCTCGAGGACCTCCCTGCCCTCGGCCACGGTCAGGTCGAGCCCCAGGGAGCGCTTGCCGCGGTTGGCGTGCTCGATGTTGGGGTTGGGGTCGCCCTCGACGCGGATCGTGCCGATCTGCCGCAGGCCGCGCTGCGGGTCGCCGGTGACCGCGTGCTCCACCTTGACCACGTCGGCGCCCCAGTCGGCCAGCACGGCGCCCGCCGAGGGGACGAACCCGTACATCGCGACCTCGAGGACGCGGATCCCCTCCAGCGGCCTCACGCGGTCACCGCCGCGCAGAACCCGATCTCCATGAACTCCTCCAACCGGCGACGCCCGACCTGCGAACGGTGCCCGGCGGCTCCCGGCCGCGGAAGGGCACGCTGCCTGGAAGTTACATTCTCAGAAATGGAGAATCAACTCATCGACCACCGGAGACCGCCTCCGGCGATCGGCCGACGCGGGTCTTCCGGGCGGGCCGTTGATGAGAGTAATGTTCTCATATCCGGAACGAGGGTTCTCTAGCCCTGGACCGGGGTGCGCGGGCCGAGCGGCTCCAGACCGGAAGGACACCATCCATGGGACGTGTTGCGGGAAAGGTCGCGTTCATCACGGGCGCCGCCCGCGGCCAGGGCCGCAGCCACGCGGTGCGGCTGGCGGAAGAGGGCGCCGACATCATCGCCGTCGACCTCTGCCAGGACTACGAGACGGTCGGCTACCCCCTCGCCCGGCCGGACGACCTCAAGGAGACCGTCCGGCTCGTCGAGGAGCTGGGCCGGCGCATCGTGGCGGTGCAGGCCGACGTGCGCGAGGCCGCGCAGCTGCGCGACGCGGTGGAGCGGGGCATCGCCGAGCTCGGCCGGGTCGACATCGTCGTGGCGCAGGCCGGGATCGCCGGGATGAAGGGGCAGCCGCCACTGCAGGCGTGGACCGACGTCGTCGACACCAACCTCGTGGGCACGATCAACGCGGTCCAGGCGGCGCTGCCGCACCTGCCCGAGGGCGGCTCCATCATCGCCACCGGATCGACCGCGGCGCTCATGGTCATCGGCACCATCGACGAGCCCGGCAAGGACCCCGGCGGGCACGCCTACATGTACGCCAAGAAGGCGCTCTCGCAGTACATCCACGAGCTGGCGAGGAACGTCGCCCCGCTGCGGATCCGGGCCAACGTCGTACACCCCACCAACTGCAACACCGACATGCTGCAGAGCGAGCCGATGTACAAGTCGTTCCGGCCGGATCTGGAGCACCCGACCCGCGCGGACGCCGAGCCCGCGTTCAGCGTGCAGCAGGCGATGCCGATCCCCTACGTCGAGCCGCGCGACATCAGCGACATGGTCCTGTTCCTGGCGTCGGACGAGTCCCGCTACGTCACCGGCATGCAGATGCGGGTGGACGCCGGCGGCTACCTCAAGTGGCATGACTACAAGGTCTGAGCCCCGCGGGTCCGAGCCCGAACAGTCCGAGCCCCCGAAGGAGGAGACAACGTGAAGGTGAAGGTCGACTTGGAACGCTGCCAGGGCCACACGCTCTGCGCCATGAGGGCGCCCGACGTCTTCGAACTCGACGACGTCGACGGCCACTCGTCGCCGGTCAGCGAGGAGGTCCCGGCCGACCAGGAGGCGAAGGTCCTGGAGGCCGTCCGGTCGTGCCCGGAGCGCGCGATCTCGGTCTCCTGACCCGCCCGTTCCCAGCACAGCGAGGATGACGAGGAGTCCATGTGGCCGGACCGTCGGGCCGCCCCCTGCCGTCGATCACCGATGAGAACGCCTTCTTCTGGACGTCCGGGGCGGACGGCCGGCTGCGCTTCCAGCAGTGCGAGGCGTGCGAGGCGCTGATCCACCCGCCGCAGCCGGTGTGCCGGTACTGCCGGGGCACCCGGCTGCGGGTGCGGGCGGTGTCGGGATCCGCCACGCTCATCGGCTTCACCGTCAACCACCGGTTCGCCCTGCCCGGGCTGCCGCCGCCCTACGTCGTGGCGCAGGTGGCGATCGAGGAGGACCCCCGCGTCCGGCTGACGACCAACGCCGTCGGCTGCGATCCGGGCGACCTCGAACTCGGCATGCGGATGGAGGTCGCCTTCGAGCAGGCCGAGGACGTGTGGCTGCCGCTGTTCCGCCCGGCGGCCGAGCAGGGCGGGCCGGCGGAGCCGGTCGCGGACGCGGTGGAGCCGGAGCGGATCGGGCGGCACGTCCGGCCGATGGTCGCGGCGGACAAGTTCGAGGACCGCGCCGCGATCACCGGCATCGGGACCTCGGAGATCGGGCGGCGCCTGATGGTCCCGCCGCTGTCGCTGACCGTGGCGGCGTGCGAGCGGGCCGTCGCGGACGCCGGCCTCACCCTCGACGACATCGACGGCCTGGCGACCTACCCCGGCGCGGGCGCCTTCGGCGGGTTCGCCGAGGGCGGGGTCACGGCCCTGGAGTCGGCGCTCGGCATCCGGCCGACCTGGTACAACGGCGGCGCGGAGACCTTCGGCCCGGGCGGCTCCCTGATCGCGGCGATGCTCGCGGTCGCGGGCGGGCTGGCCCGGCACGTGCTGTGCTTCCGCACGCTCTGGGAGGCCACGCACACCGAGCTGATGCGGCAGGGGAAGATCACCCCGCCCGGCGGCGGGCGGGTCTCCGGCGGCTCCGCCTGGACGCACCCGTTCGGCGCGGTCTCGGCGGCGCACACGCTGGCGCAGAACGCCCAGCGGCACTTCGCCCGGTACGGGACGACCCGGGAGACGCTCGGCTGGATCGCCCTGAACCAGCGGGCGAACGCCGCGCTGAACCCGGCGGCGGTCTACCGCGACCCGATGACGATGGACGACTACCTCGGCGCGCGCCCGATCACGACGCCGTTCGGGCTCTACGACTGCGACGTGCCCTGCGACGGCGCGATCGCGGTCATCGTCTCGGCGGCCGGCGCCGCGCGCGACCTGGCCAAGCCGCCCGTCCGCGTGGAGGCCGTCGGGACGCAGATCATCGAGCGGCTGGAATGGGACCAGAGCACCCTGACCCACGAGCCGCAGGTCCTCGGGCAGGCCGCGCACCTGTGGACCCGCACGTCGCTGCGGCCCGCCGACGTCGACGTGGCCCTGCTCTACGACGGCTTCACCTTCAACTGCCTGTCGTGGATCGAGGCCCTCGGCTTCTGCGGCATCGGCGAGGCCAAGGACTTCCTCGACGGCGGCAAGAACATCGCCCGCGACGGCGTCCTCCCCCTCAACACCCACGGCGGGCAGCTCTCCCACGGACGCACCCATGGGATGGGCCTGGTCCACGAGGCCGTCGCGCAGCTGCGCGGGGAGGGCGGGGAACGGCAGGTGCCGGACGCCCGGGTCGCGGTGGTCAGCAGCGGCGGGCTCACACCGAGCGGAGCCATCCTGCTGCGGTCGGACGCGTGACGGCCGCCGCAGAACCCGCACCGTCCCGCCTGGTCGCCGACGTCGACGGTGTTCCCATGTCGGCGCTGCTGGCGGAGGCGCCCCGGCCCCGGGCCGTCATCGTCGCCCTGCACGGCGGCGCGACGACCTCGGCGTACTTCGACGCGCCGAACCGGCCCCGGCTGTCGCTGCTGCGGACCGGTGCGGCGCTCGGCTTCACCGTCCTCGCCCTGGACCGTCCGGGCTACGGCGCGTCCTCGGTCCGCCCCGAGCGGATGACGACCGCCGAGGAGCGCGTCGACCTTGCGGACGCGGCGGTGGACCGGTTCCTGGCGTCGCGGCCCCGCGGCGCGGGCGTTCTGCTAATGGGGCATTCGCTGGGCTGCGAGCTGGCCGTCAGGATGGCGGCCGGCGAGCGCGTCCGCGACCTGCTCGGGCTGGAGATCTCCGGGACGGGGCGGCACTACCGGCCGGCCGCCGCGGAGATCCTGACGGGCCGGTTCCGGGACGGCTCGTCACCGGCGTCCCGGGCGAGCGGGGTCCATGACCTGGTGTGGGGCGGCGACGGCCTGTACCCGGAGCGCATCGCGAGCGAGGCGGGCGTCCTGGTGCCCGGTCCCCCTCATGAGGGCTCCGTGGCCCGGAGCTGGCCGCACGACTTCCCGGCGGTCGCCGCCCGGGTGCGCGTCCCGGTGCACTACACCCTCGCCGAGCACGAGGGCGTGTGGAGGTCCGGACCCGCGGGGCTCGCCGACGTCACGGCCATGTTCACCGCCGCGCCGCGCGTCACGGCGGAGGAGCAGGCGGGCGGCGGGCACAACCTGAGCCTCGGCCTTTCGGCCATGGCGTACCACCTGCGCGTCCTGGCCTTCGCGGAGGAGTGCGCCCTGGCCCGGGAGCGCTCGGATCGCCGGCGCCCGTCCGAGCGGGTCCGCACGGTGGGCGAGGAGGCGCCGCGCTGAGCCGCCCGGCCCTCAGGCCGGGGCCGCGGTGGTCACTCCGCGGCGTTCGGGGTCCGGGACGCGAAGGTGGCGCCGGCGATGCCGCGGAAGCAGAAGTCCCAGACCTCCGTGGAGGTGAAGGGCACGGCGCGCCCGTCGACGGAGACGCCGTTGCCCTGCGCGGCGAACATGATCGTCTGCATCACGAGGGAGGCGCGGCGCCGCGGCCGGTCAGCGGGGATCGCGCCGGCCTCGGCGGCCTGCTCGATGAGCTCGGTGAACACCGAGAGCAGCGGCAGATGGGCGGCCGCGACCTGGGCGGGATGCCGGACGAGCAGCTGCTGCGCGAAGTCGCTGAACAGCGGACGCCGCACGTGCGGCTTCGGGCGGGACTGCTCGTAGAGGAGCTCGACGGCGCCCCGCAGGCGGCGCAGCGGGTCCGCCTCGGACACGGCGGCGTGCCGGATCTCCAGCGCCCCGGTGGCCAGCGCGTCCTCGAACAGCGCCAGCAGGAGCTCGTGCTTGCCGTCGAAGTGCTGGTAGAAGCTGCGCAGCGACTGCTGGGACCGTTCGACGACCTCCTGGACGGTGAAGTCCGTGGTCCCCTTCTCGATGATGAGCCCCTGCGCCGCGTCCAGGAAGCGCTGTACGCGCTGCTCGGCGCGGAGCTTGGCGGCCCGGGTGGAGCGCTCGACGGCCCGCCTGCGCCACGCCGGCTCTTCGGAGACTTCGGTCACGTGCAGAACGATACTCTGCGCTACCGATAAAGCCACACTCATGATGGACTTAAAAACGTCTCTCTCAAGAGACTCTTACTATCGATTCTTGAGAATGCTATTCTCTCGCCATGCATCACCTGGGCTGGCAGGCGCGGGAGCGCCCCGACGCGCCCGCCGTCATCGAGAGCGGCGGCAGGACCGTGACCTATGGCGAGCTCGACGCCCGTTCCCGCCATCTGGCCGCCGCACTCGACCTGGCCCCGGGCGAGCGCATCGCCGTCCAGATGCCCAACGGCGCCGCGCTGCTGGAGGTCGCCTGGGCCGCCCAGCGCTCTGGCCTGTACTACACGCCGGTGAACACGCACCTGCGGCCGTCGGAGATCGAGGAGATGACCGACGGCGCGCTGCTCATCACCACGGAGATCTACGAGCGGCTGCTCGCGGCCCCCGCGAGCGGAGAGTCCCGCGAGTGCGAGGGACGCGAACTGCTGTACTCCGGGGGGACCACGGGACGCCCCAAGGCGATCCGCAAGCAGCTCACCGCCGGGCCGATGGGCGACCCGTCCGCCGAATGCGTCCGCGTCGCGATGGGCCTGGAGCGGTACGGCATCGGCCCCGGGAGCGTCTACCTCTCCCCCGCTCCGCTCTACCACGCCGCGCCGCTCGTGTACTGCATGTCGCTGCTGCGGCTGGGCGCGACCCTCGTCGTCATGGACCGCTTCGACGCGGCCGGCTGCCTGGAGCTGATCGAACGGCACCGGGTCACCCACGCGCAGTTCGTCCCGACGATGTTCATCCGCATGCTGAAGCTGCCCGCCGAGCAGCGCGACCGCGACCTGAGCAGCCTCAAGCTGGTCTTCCACAGCGCGGCGCCCTGCCCGGTCGAGGTCAAGCGGCGGATGCTCGACTGGTTCGGGCCGATCATCCACGAGTACTACTCGGGCACCGAGGGCTACGGGCACGTCGCCATCGGCCCGGAGGAATGGCTCGCGCACCCCGGCTCGGTCGGCAAGGCCGGCGACGACGTCAGCATCCGCGACGGCGTCGTCTACTTCGGCGACCGCACGCTCGGCGACGTCGGCCGCCTGGACGAGGACGGCTACCTGTACCTGACCGACCGGGTCGCCCACATGATCGTGTCCGGCGGGGTCAACATCTACCCGCAGGAGGCGGAGAACCTCCTGGTCATGCACCCCCGCGTGGCCGACGCCGCGGTGATCGGGGTGCCCGACCCGGAGATGGGCGAGCGGGTCCTGGCGGTGGTCGAGCCGGCGGACGGGCAAGGCGGCGACGAGCTGAAGGACGAACTGCTCGCGTACTGCCGGGACCGCCTCGCCCACTACAAGTGCCCGCGCGACGTCGACTTCGTGCCCGCCCTGCCGCGGGACCCGAGCGGCAAGCTGCGCAAGGCCCTGCTCCGGGAGGGCTACTGGCAGGACCACGAAACGAGGATCGTCTGAATGGCACCGGCCACCGGCGACCCGAAGACGGCCCATCACGGCGAAGCGGTCCGGCGGACGGCGGCCGACGCCGCCGGGCCGGCCGCCACGACACTGCTCTGAGGCGAGGGCGCTCATGGATTTCGAGTTCGACGAGGACCAGCGGCTGCTGCAGGAGATGGTCCGCGACACGGTGGCCAAGTCGCGGTCGCAGCCCGAGGAGAAGCTCTGGCGGACCTACCAGGAGCTGGGATGGCTGGAGACCCCGCCGGTCGAGCTCGCGATCATCCTGGACGAGCTGGGCTACGTCGCCGACCCCACCCCGTTCCTCGCCACGACGACCTGGTTCGCGCCGCTCGCAGGGCGGCTGCCGGACGGCTCCGGGACCGGGGTGTGCGACGGCGCCGGACGCTTCGTCCTGGACGCCGACCGCGCCGACGAGGCGGCGCTGCTCACCCGTGACGGCGTGGTCGTCGTCGCCGGGGCCGAGCTGGACGTCGAGCCCGTCCCGGTCTTCGACCCGACCCTGCACGTGGCGCACGTCGCGGCCCCGGACCTCGCCGCCGGGATCCCGGACCTGACCCTGATGGGCCTGGCGATCACCGCCGTCGGGGCGTGCCGCCGCATCCTGGACCTCGCGCTGGCGCACGTGAAGCGGCGCGAGCAGTTCGGCGTACCGATCGGCTCGTTCCAGGCCGTCAAGCACAAGGCGGCGGACATGCACGTCGCGATCGAGCGGGCCAAGGCGCTGGCGTACTACTCGGCGCTGACCATCGCCGAGGACGACGCGCGCCGCCGCGAGGCCGCGCTGATGGCCAAGGCCGCCGCCGGGGAGTGCCAGCGGATCGTGTTCAAGCACGGCTACCAGCTCTTCGGCGCCATGGGCTACACGTGGGAGAACGACCTGCAGATCTACCTCAAACGAGCCAAGGCGTGCGACCTGCTGCTGGGCGGAGCGTCCGTGCACCGGCGGGCGCTGCTGGAGGAGTTCGCACAGAAGGGTGCCGTCCGATGAAGCTGGCCCCCGACCCCGAGGTCGAGGAGTTCCGCGCGGAGTTCGCCGCGTTCCTCGACGCGAACCTGCCCAGCGCGGAGGAGGCCGCGGTCCGGCCGAAGTCCAGCGCGGACATCCCGGAGTGGGCGCGGCGCTGGCAGCGGACGCTGTTCGACGCGGGCTGGCTGCTGCCGGGGAACCCGCCGGAGTACGGCGGCCGCAACGCCACGCTGCCGCAGCAGCTCGCGCACCTGGAGGAGCTGTCCCGGCGGCGGATCTACCACAGCTTCAACCCGCAGGGCCTCGGGATCGTCGCCGCCTCGCTGCTGACGTTCGGCACCGAGGAGCAGAAGCGGCGGTGGGCCGCCCCGATCCTGCGCGCCGAGATCACCGCCGCGCTCGGGATGAGCGAGCCGGGCGCCGGCTCCGACCTCGCCGGGCTGCGCACCCGCGCCGTCCTCGCCGGCGACGAGTTCGTGGTCAACGGGCAGAAGGTCTGGACGTCCGGCGCGCACGACGCCGACATCCTGCTGACGTTCGTGCGCACCGACCCCGACGCGCCCAAGCACAAGGGCATCAGCGTCCTCGTCATCCCCACCGACAGCGAGGGGCTGGTCCGCAGGCCGTTCGGATCGATCGCCGCCCCTGACGACCACGACTTCAACGAGGTGTTCTTCACCGACGTCCGGGTCCCCCGGGAGAACCTGATCGGCCCCTTGCACGGCGGCTGGGGGGTGGCGCACGGCTCCCTCGGGCACGAGCGGACGCTGCTGTGGCTGAGCTACGCCGACTGGATGAGCTACCTGATCGAGGACTCGCCCAGCAGCGAGGAGTGGTACGCGACCCTGCTCATGGACCTCCAGGCGATCCGGCTCCTCGGGTACCGCCAGCTCGCCGGCGGCCGGGACCCGGCCGAGCTCTCGGTGCTCAAGCTGTTCGGGTCCGAGGCGGTGCAGGAGGCGTCCCTGCACGCGCTGGAGGAGCACGGGCCCGACTCCCTGGTGCATCCCACGCTGACCGCGCCCTTCAACCACATGGACCTCGCCGACCACTACGCGAGCTGGTTCGAGCGGTACGCGCGCAGCTTCGGCGGGACGATCGCGGGCGGCACGTCGGAGATCCAGCGCAACATCATCGCCGAGCGCATCCTCGGCCTGCCCCGCTAGAGCCACCGGCCCGCGCAAGGCCGCGACCTGCAAGAGCACATCGGATCTCAGTGAGGAGGGCGCATGAGCGCCTCGGGCATGCGCGTCGGGTTCATCGGGCTGGGCAGCCAGGGCGGCCCCATGGCGCGGCAGATCGTCGACGCCGGGCACCCGACGACGCTGTGGGCGCGCCGCCCCGCGACGCTGGAGCCGTTCGCCGACACCGCCGCGGCCGTCGCCGCGTCCCCCGCCGAGCTGGCCGCGGCCAGCGACCTCGTCTGCGTCTGCGTGGTCGACGACGCCGGGGTCGAGGAGATCGTGGCCGGTGCGGACGGTGTGCTGGCGGGGCTCGCGGACGGCGCGGTGATCGCCGTGCACAGCACCGTCCACCCCGACACCTGCCGCCGCCTGGCGGCCGGCGCGGAGAAGGCCGGGGTCTCGCTCATCGACGCGCCGGTGAGCGGGGGCGGCCCCGCGGCGTCCGAGGGCCGGCTCCTGGTGATGGCGGGCGGCGAGCAGGAGACCGTCGAACGCTGCCGCCCGGTGTTCGCCGCCTACGGCGACCCGATCGTCCACACGGGCCCGCTCGGCTCCGGGCAGGTCGCCAAGCTGCTGAACAACCTGCTGTTCACCGCCAACCTCGCGACCGCGTCGACCGCGCTGACCCTCGGCCGGGCGCTGGACGTCGACCCCGGGAGCCTGGCCGAGGTGATCTCCCACGGCAGCGGCGCCAGCTTCGCCCTCGACCGGGTCGCCCCGACCGGGGGAAGCCTCGACCGCCTCGCCGCCTACGCCGGCGCGCTGCTCCGCAAGGACGTCGGGCTGATCGCGGGCGTCGCCGGCGCGGCGGGCGCCGAACCGGGCGCGGTCCTGGACGCCGCCGACGCCGCCCTGGCCCTCATGGACCGCCGCAGATGACCTGGGTCCGGCCCGCGCCGTGACGCCCGGCGGCACGGCTCCGCAGAACCCCGTCCCGCAGAGGAGGAACCGATGGACCAGATCTTGTACGACGTCGAGGACCGCGTCGCGGTCATCACCCTGAACCGCCCCGAGGTCGCCAACGCCCAGACCATGGAGCTGCTGGACGACCTCGACGCCGCGTGGAGCCGCGCCGCCGCCGACGACGAGGTGCGGGTCATCGTGCTGAAGGGCAACGGCAAGCACTTCTCGTCCGGCCACGACCTGAAGGGCGGCGGGCCCGCCCCGGACAAGATCACGCTGGAGCACATCTACGCCGTCGAGGCGCGCCGGTACCTGGAGCACACGCTGCGGTGGCGCAACGTCCCCAAGCCGTCGATCGCCGCCGTGCAGGGCAAGTGCATCGCGGGCGGGCTCATGCTCTGCTGGCCCTGCGACCTGATCGTGGCCGCCGAGAACGCGCAGTTCTCCGACCCCGTGGTGCACATGGGCATCGGCGGCGTGGAGTACCACGGCCACACCTGGGAGCTCGGTCCCCGCAAGGCCAAGGAGATCCTGTTCACCGGCCGTCCCATCACCGCGGACGAGGCCGAGAAGGTCGGCATGGTCAACCGCGTCGTCCCGCTGGACGAGCTGGAGGCGACGGCGATGGAGCTGGCCGGGCAGATCGCGCAGATGCATCCGTTCGCGCTGCGGCAGGCCAAGCGCGCCGTCAATCAGACCCTCGACGTGCAGGGCTTCTACGCCGCGATCCAGTCGGTGTTCGACATCCACCAGACCGGCCACGGCAACGCCCTCAGCGACGTCGGGTTCCCCGTCCTGCTGCGGCACCAGGGGATGAAGGACAAGCTCAAGAGCCAGTGAGCGCCGCGCGGCCGTCAGAGCGCGGTGGACGGGTCCGCGAGCCGGCCGGTCGGGGGCCGGATCATCCCGTGCACGGAGTAGGAGGCGACCAGGCGCTCGTCCTCGCTATACACGCGTCCCTCGCTCTGGGTCGTTCCGCGGCCCGTGTAGACGACCCGGGTCGCGTACAGCAGCCACTCGGTGACGTCGACGTCCTCGTGGTAGGCGACCGTGACCTTGGATATGCCGGTGGAGATGGTCCGGTGCGCCATGGCCTCGCTGTATCCGGCGTGGGGACGCAGCGCCGCGGCGATCGTCCAGTGCGCGACCGGGTGCGTCATCAGGGCGCTGTGCAGGTAGGCGGCCGGCGGCGCGTCGGCGAAGCGCGTCCACACGAACAGCTCGGGCGGCCCGACGCGCTGCGGGTCCTCGTCGTAGGCGTCGTCGACGACGCGCAGCTCGCGGCCCTGCACCTGCATGCCCGGCCGCTCGAAGGGACGCGCCGGCCGGGAGACGTCGGGCATCGGCGCCGTTGAGCCGATGAGGTCATCGGCGTCGGCGCCCATAAGGATCAGCCCGGCGCAGCAGAACCGGCCGTCCTGCGACACCCGCGCCTGGACGGTCGAGTAGGTCCGGCCCCTGTGCGGCACGTCCAGCTCGACCTCGATCCCCGCGTCGTGGCGGGCGGCTCGCGAGAACACCATGGACGCCGACGCGACCCGCTGATCGGGGATCTCCTTCGACGCAGCGACGACGGCGTCCGCCAGGAGCTGCCCGGCCTCCACGACGTTGCGGGCGGCGGCCCCGTGGGCGGGGGCCGCATACCGCCCGGGTCCGGCCGGCCGGACGTCCATCAGCCGGATCAGCTCGTCCTCGTCCCAGGCCTTCTCCGGCTCTCCCCCGGCGGCGGGCTCCGCCCCCGCGGTCTCCACGGCCTTCACCTTCCGGCGGAGGTGACCGGGTCGGCCGCGCCGATCTGGACGACGGCCCGGTCCTGGTAGAAGGCGATGTGGTCGCGCAGGACGGCGACCTCGGTGTACGGCTCCGGGTACTCCCAGGCGATGGGGTCGTCGCCGTCATGCGGCCGCCAGTATTTCGCCTGCCCCTTGAACGGGCACCGCGAGGTCCGGTCGGATGGCGCGAGGTGCTCGGTCCGCACGTCCGCCCTCGGTATGTAGAGGACGAGCCCGTGGTCCTGCTCGTCGACGACGAGAGCGGCGGTGGTCTCGGCCAGCGTCACGCCCTCGTGGGTCACGCGGACGAGGTTGCGCTTGCGGCGCACGTCCACCCGGTAGTCCGGCCGGTCGATGTAACCCGATGGTTCCATGGCTTCCTCCTCGGGGCGCGTCAGAGCGCGTCCGGCAGCGAGCCGCCGCGGACCTGCTCGCGGAGGCGGAACTTCTGGATCTTTCCGGTGGCGGTGCGCGGGAAGTCCGCGACGAGGTGCACCGACTCCGGCCATTTCGGCCGGGCGAGGCCGGCCGCGGCGAGATGCGCCCGCACGTCCTCCACCGTGACCGGGCGCGCCGGATCGCGCGGGCGGACCACGGCGCAGGCGTGCTCGCCCAGCCGCGCGTCCGGCTCGGCCACCACGCTGACCTCGGCGACCTGCTCCATCCTCAGCAGCAGCGCCTCGATCTCCTGGGCGCTGATGTTCTCGCCGCCCCGGATGATGACGTCGGCGACCCGGTCGGTGATGGTGAGGTAGCCGTCGCCGTCCACCTCGCCCATGTCGCCAGTGCGGTACCAGCCGTCGGCGTCGAACGCGCGGGCGGTGAGCTCGGGGTCGGTGTAGCCGATGAAGCAGTCGGCGCCGCGGGTGAGGATCTCGCCGTCGTCGTCGAGGCGGAACTCGGCGCCCGGCAGCGCCCGGCCGTCCGTGCGCAGGCGCTTGCCCTGCGCGTCCTCCAGCAGGCTCGCCGTGACCGACGGGTGCTCCGTGCTCCCGTACGACCGGTACACCGCGATGCCCTCCTTCGTCGCCCGCTCGGTGAAGGCCTCCGGCACCGTCGCGCCGCCCAGTCCCATGTACGGGATCAGGGCCAGATGCTCGGGGGTGAAGTCCGGATGGTCGAGCAGGCTGGTCAGGAAGTAGGGCGGCCCGCCGGCGATGCCGACGCCCCGCTCGCTCATCAGCGCCAGCACCTCCGCCGGGTCCCAGACGTCGATCAGGTGCACGGGCTCCGAGCGCAGCAGCGGCAGCAGGAACGCGTTGATCATTCCCATGAAGTGGCCGACCGGGGTGCCCACGACCTGCGGCGGCCCGCCCTTGCCGTAGAAGTGGTCGGCCTGCCGCGCCTCCCAGCCGATCGTCTGGTGGCTGTGCACCACGCCCTTGGGCTTGAGCGTCGTCCCGGACGTGAAGCCCACGATCACCGGGGACGCGGGGTCGACGGGCTCCGGCTCCGGCAGCGGGTCGGCGTCCAGCATCCGGTGGAAGGGGACGGCGTTCCCCGGCAGCTCCCGCTCCGGACGGTCGCTCACCACCAGCCACAGCGGTTCGCCGCCGCGCGAGGCGAACAGGTCCTCGTACTGGCGGAGGTGGTCGGTGCGCCCGAAGCCGTCGGGCGTGACGATCACCGCGGGACGGGTGTCGTCCAGGATGTGGCCGACCTCCTTGGGGCCGTAGAAGTGCACCACCGGGACGACGATCGCGCCGACATAGGCGGCGGCCCAGAACGTCATGGCGGCCTCGACCCAGTTCGGCAGCTGGAGCACGACCACCGAGCCGGGGCCGACGCCGCGGGCCTTGAGCGCCCGGGCCAGCGACCGTGCGGCACGGTCCACATCGGCGAGCGTGCCGCTGTAGGGACGCACCCGCGAGCGGACATGGAAGGGCAGGTGCGCGGCCCGGCCGAGCCCGGCGGCCACCGTCGAGCCGAGGGACTCGCCGGTCCACCGGCCTTCGTCGCGGTAACGCCGGGCGAGCGCGGCGGGAACGGTCCGGAGGCCCCAGCCGTCGAGAGCAGAGCTTCGAGTCATCGTTCCGCCTTCAGTACGACTTCGGCAGGCCGAGGACGTGCTCGCTGATGTAGTTCAGCACCATCTCCTGGCTGACCGGGGCGATGCGCATCAGGCGCGACTCCCGGAAGTAGCGCTCGACGTGGTACTCGCGCGCATACCCGAACCCGCCGTGCGTCTGGACGGCCGCGTCGGCCGCGGCGAAGGCGGCGTCGGCGCACAGGTACTTCGCCGTGTTCGCCTCCTTGCCGCACGGCTCCCCGGCGTCGTAGCGGGCGGCGGCGTGCCGCGCGGCCAGCTCCGCCGCGTCCAGCCGCATCGACGCCTCGGCGAGCGGAAACGCGATTCCCTGGTTCTGGCCGATCGGGCGGTTGAACACCACCCGCTCCCCCGCGTACCGCACCGCCCGGCGCAGCGCCGCGCGGCCGATGCCCAGCGATTCGTGCGCAAGCAGGATCCGCTCGGGGTTGATGCCGTCCAGCAGGTATGTGAACCCGCGGCCCTCCTCGCCGACCAGCGCCGATCCGGGGACGCGGAAGTCGTCGATGAACAGCTCGTAGGAGGACACCGCGTTGCGGCCGAGCTTCGGGATCGCGCGCATCTCGACGCCGCCGCCGGTCAGGTCGACCACGAACATCGACAGCCCGTCCGTCGGGCGCCTTCCCTCGCGCGGCTCGCTCGTTCGCGCCAGCAGCACCGCCTTCTGCGACTGCGCCGCCTTGGTGATCCAGACCTTGCGCCCGTTGATCACGTAGTCGGAGCCGTCCCGGCGGGCGAAGGTGCGGATCCGGCTGGTGTCGGAGCCGGCGTCGGGCTCGGTGATGGCGAAGCAGACGTGCAGGTCGCCGGTGGCGGCGGCGGGGAGCAGCTCGCGGCAGAGCCGGTCGCCGCCGTGCCGGGCCACCAGGTTGAGCCCGAAGATCGTCAGGTGGAAGGGGCTGCAGCCGTTCATGCCCGCCCCGGACGCCGCGATCTCGTACATCATGGACGACGCCGCCGAGATCCCCATGCCCGCGCCGCCGTACTCGCGCGGGATCGCGATGCCGAGCCAGCCCGCCTCCGCGAACGCCTTGTAGAACTCCCAGGGGAACCGGGACTCCTGGTCGGCCTCGGCCCAGTAGGCGTCGTCGAACCGCCCGGCCACGTCCCGGACGGCCGCGCGCAGTTCCTCGTCGGTGAGCGCCTCGTCGGCGGTGGCGCCGGAGGGCGCGGTGTCCTGGCTCATCGAAAGCTCCTAGATCGGTTTCCTGCGTCAGCGCACCGAGCGTCCGCCGTCGACGTACAGCACCTGCCCGGTCACGAACCCCGACTCCTCGGCGGCGAGGAACAGGGCGGCGTTGGCGATGTCGGCGGGCCTGCCGGCCCGCCGCATCGGCAGGGTGGCCGCGACGTCCGCCAGCCGCCGCTCGGCCGGGACGCCGAGGCGCTCCGCCGTCGCCCGGGTCATCTCGGTGTCGACGTAGCCGGGGCCGATCGAGTTGACCGTGACGCCGAACGGGCCGAGCTCGATGGCGGTCGTCCGGGTGAAGCCCTGGATGCCCGCCTTGGCCGCGGAGTAGTTCGCCTGGCCCCGGTTGCCGAGCGCCGAGGTCGAGGAGATGTTGATGACCCGCCCGTACCGCCGCTCGACCATGATCTTCTGCGCGGCGCGGGTCACCAGGAACACCCCGCGCATGTGCACGTTCACCACGGTGTCCCAGTCGTCCTCGGTCATCTTGAACAGCAGGTTGTCCCGCGTGACCCCGGCGTTGTTGACCACGATGTCGAGCCCGCCGAACTCCTCGACGAGCCGCTCCACCGCCCGCTCGACCTGCGCGGCGTCGGCGACGTCCGCGCCGAGGCCGAGGGCGCGTCCGCCGTCCTTCTCGATCGAGGCCACGGTCTCGCGCGTCAGGTCCTCCTCGAGGTCCAGGACGCCGACGCGGGCGCCGGCGCGGGCGTACGTCCGGGCGATCTCCGCTCCGATGCCGCGGGCGGCGCCCGTCACCAGCGCGACGCGGCCGTCAAGATTGGTCATGGTGCTCGACTCCTGTGTTCTCGGGGACGGACGGGGCGGGCACGGCGCGGGCGCGCCCGATCGCGCGGACCGCGTCGCGGTGGGCGCCGGACTCCAGGAGCCGGACGTGCCACTCGGCCTCGGCGTCCGCGCAGTCGGCGAGGTCGTGGTCGTGGGCGCGGGCCACATGGCGCTTCATCGCCGTGACCGCGTCCGGGGAGACGGCGGCGAGGCGTCCGGCCACGTCGGCGACGTGGCCGTGCAGTTCGTCGTCGGGGACGGCCCCGGTGACCAGGCCGAGTTCCTCGGCGCGTGCGGCGGGCAGGGGCGGTGACAGGTACAGCAGTTCCAGCGCCCGGGACGCGCCGACCAGCCGGTTCAGCGCCCATGTGCAACCGAAGTCGCCCGCGAGCCCGAGCCGGCCGAACCCCGTGCGCAGGGTCGCGGACGCGGCCGCGTAGCGCAGGTCGCAGGCCAGGGCGAGGCCGAGGCCCGCGCCGACGGCCGCGCCCTCGATCAGCGCCACGGACGGCTTGCCCAGCTCGCGGAGCCGGACGACGGTCGCGCGCTGGAGCGCCTTCTGGGCCGCCAGCCGGAGGCCGGGGGCGTCCGGCGGGCCGAAGATGCTCTCCCCCGCCGCGAGCTTGGCGAGGTCGCCGCCGGCGCAGAACGTGCCGCCGGCCCCGGCCAGGACCACGACCCGGACGTCGTCCGCGGCGGCGGCGAGGTCCAGCATGGCGGCCAGGCCGTCGAGCATCTCCCGCGAGAAGGCGTTGCGGACCTCCGGCCGGTTGAGCGTGAGGGTCAGCACGCCGCCCGCCCGCGCGGCGAGCAGGTGCGCGGTGCCCGTCGCCACGGTCCCGCCCGAATTACTTGACATAGACGTCGAAATTATAATGAGCTGATCGCCAGGTCAATGCCCGTCACCGAGCCGCTCCCCGGGCCGGCCGACTGTCATCGATATTGACGTCAAAGTTAGACTCAGGTGGAAGCCAGCCCGATCCGCACCCGCGCCGCACGCCCTGGAGGACCCCGATGCCCGACCGGCCAGGCAGCCGAGACCCGGCCAGCGCCCCCGCACCGCCCCTCGCCGGCACCGTCGTGGTGAGCTTCGAGCAGGCGGTGTCGGCGCCCTACTGCACGCGGATGCTGGCCGATCTCGGCGCCGAGGTCATCAAGGTCGAGCACCCGCGCGCCGGGGACCTCACCCGCTGGTTCGACGACGCGGCCGACGGCATGGCGACCTACTTCGTCTGGCTCAACCGCAACAAGCGGTCGCTGGCGCTGGACTGCAAGCGGCCCGAGGCGCGGCCCGTCCTCGACCGGCTGCTGGAACGCGCCGACGTCGTCGTGCAGAACCTCGCACCCGGTTCCGCCCGCCGCCTCGGGCTGGACGCGGCGACGCTGGTCGAGCGGTACCCGTCGATAGTGGCCGTGGACATCTCCGGCTACGGGACGGGCGGTCCGCTCGACCACCGCCGCGCCTACGACCTGCTCGTCCAGGCCGAAAGCGGGTCGTGCGCCGCGACCGGGCAGGCCGACGCGCCCGCCAAGCCCGGCATCCCGATCGCCGACATCGGTACGGCGATGCAGGCCGCGTCCGGCATCATGGCCGCGCTGCTCGGGCGCGCCCGCACCGGCACGGGCGCGGCGCTGCAGGTGAGCATGTTCGACACGGCGGCCGACTTCCTCGGCTTCGCCCTCCTGTACGCCCGCTACACGGGCGAGGAGCGCGCGCCGATCGGGATGTCGTCGCCCATCGTCGCGCCCTACAACGCCTACCCGACCAAGGACGGCCGCACGGTCGTGCTCGGCACGACGAACGACGCCGAGTGGCAGCGCCTCGCCCGCGACCTCATCGAGCGTCCCGACCTCGCCGACGACCCGTCCCTGGCCACCACCCCGCTGCGGTGCGGGCAGCGCGCCCGGCTAGACGAGGCCGTCACCGCCTGGACGTCCACCCTCGACCTCGCCGAGATCTGCGCGCGCGCGGACGCGGCAGGCATCGGCAACGCCGAGTTCAACCGGGTCACCGAGGTCGTCGACCACCCGCAACTCACCTCGCGCGGCCGGTGGCAGGAGGTCGGGTCCCCGGTGGGACCGCTGGCCTCGCTGCTGCCCCCGATCGTCACCCCCGCATGGGGCACGCCGCTTGAGGACGTCCCCGCCCTCGGCGAGCACACCACCGCGATCCTCACCGACCTGGGCTTCGACTCCGGCGCGCAGGACGGGCTCCGCAAGGCCGGCGCGGTGTGACACCGCGGCCCGGCTCACCAACAGTCAGGAGAGACATGAACGAGGCTGTGATCTGCCGGCCGGTGCGGACCCCGATCGGCCGGTTCGGCGGCGCGCTGCGGACGGTCCCCGTCCAGGATCTGGGCGTGGCCGTCGTGAAGGCGCTGCTCGATGGCACCGGGGCTGACGGCGGCGGGCTGGACGGCGCGCTTATCGACGACGTCGTGTTCGGCCACTGCTACGGCACCGCCGAGGCGCCCGCAATCGGGCGGGTCATCGCCCTGGACGCGGGCCTGCCGACCACGGTGCCCGGCGTGCAGATCGACCGGCGCTGCGGGTCCGGCCTCCAGGCCGTGGTGTACGCGGCCGCGATGGTGCGCTCCGGCGCCGCCCAGGCGATCATCGCGGGCGGCGCGGAGAACATGTCGCAGGCCCCGCACTACTCGCTGACCGCGCGCTGGGGGTCGCGCGCCGGCGACATCACGCTGACCGACACGCTGACGCGCGGCCGCTCGACCGCCGGCGGCCGGCACCACCCCGTGCCGGGCGGCATGCTCGAGACGGCCGAGAACCTGCGCCGCGAGTACAAGATCGGCCGCGAGGAGCAGGACGAGCTGTCCTACGCCTCGCACCGGCGCGCACTGGACGCCCAGGACCGCGGCGCGTTCGCGGAGGAGATCGTCCCGGTGACCGTGCGCGGCCGCAAGGGCGACGTGGTCGTCGACGCGGACGAGCACCCGCGCCGCGACATCTCCCTCGAGAAGCTCGCCGCGCTCCGCCCGGTCATGGCGAAGGACGACGCCGAGGCGACGGTCACGGCCGGCAACGCCAGCGGCCAGAACGACGGCGCCGCCGCGTGCCTGGTGACGACGCCCGAGTTCGCCGCCGAGCACGGCCTGCGGCCGCTCGCCCGCGTGGTGTCCACCGCGATCGCCGGGGTCCCGCCGCATCTGATGGGCATCGGGCCGGTGCCGGCGACGCGGAAGGCACTGGACGCCGCCGGGCTCGCGCTGGCCGACATGGACCTCATCGAGCTGAACGAGGCGTTCGCGGCGCAGGCGCTGGCGGTGACGCGGGAGTGGGGCTTCGCGCGCGACGACTTCGAGCGGCTCAACGTCAACGGCTCGGGCATCTCGCTGGGGCACCCGGTCGGGGCCACCGGGGCGCGGATCGTGGCGACGCTGCTGCGCGAGATGGAGCGGCGGGACGCGCGCTACGGGCTGGAGACGCTGTGCATCGGCGGCGGTCAGGGCATCGCCGCGGTGTTCGAGCGGGTGCGCGGCTGAGCGCGTTGCGCCGCCGGGGGCGGAAGGGTCAGGTCCGCGCGGCCTTCACGGTCTTTCCGCTCCCGGCCTTTCCGCGCGCGGCCTTTCCGCTCTCGGCGCTCGCCTTGCCTTCGGCGTCCGGGTCCAGGCCCAGCGCGTTGGCCCACAGCAGCGTGAGCTGCTCCACCGCCTCGTTCATGGCGAACCGGGCGCCGCCGATGAACATCATCTCGGCGAACTTGGCGACCATGCCGCCGAGCGCGGTCGCCGCGTACCGCTCGTCGACGCGTTCGTCGGCCAGCCCCTCCGCCTGCAGCCGTTTGATCGCGGACTCCAGCCGGGCCGCCAGGTAGTCGTCGCGCTTGGAGCGCACCCGGCGGACGTCCTCGTCGTAGCGGCTGACCTCCTCGATGACCCGCATGATGCGGGCCTCCTTGCGGTAGGCGGTCAGGTAGGCCTTGTTGGCGGCGCGGATGCGGTCGATCGGCCCGGCGTCGTCGGCGAGGTCCTGCGCGATGTCGTCCATCGACACCAGGCGCACCTCGACCTCCTCGGCGATCTCCCGGAAGAGCGATTCCTTGGAGTCGAAGTAGTGGTAGAACGACCCGTGCGACACCTCGGCCTCGGTGGCGATGTCGGTGATCCGCGCCTGGAGGAAGCCGTCGCGTTCGAACACGGTCTTGCCGGCGGCGACCAGGCGCGCCCGCGTCCGGCGGCCCTTCGCCGAGCGGGGCTCGGGATCCATGCTGCTCTCCAAACGGATGAATTCGACGTCGGAAACACCTTGACGTCGAGAATATCAACCTTCCCGGCCGCCATCGCGCGACCTCCGGCGGCCGCCCCGGCCGGCCCGCCGCCGCGACACCACCGTCCCTTTATTTGACATCGACGTCAGTATAGAATGATGGGCCACGGTAGCCCCGCCCCCGGCGCGCGGGGACGCAAGGGAGATGAGATGGCACCGGTCCCCATCGCCGACGACCTGTTCACCTGGCCCGACGACGAACCACGGCTGATCGGAGGCAGGTGCAAGGAGTGCGGCACGCACGTGTTCCCGCTCCGCGCCGGCTGCGCCAGGTGCGGAGCCGCCGCCGTGGAGCGCGCGCTGCTGAGCCGCGACGGGACGCTGTGGACGTGGACGTCCCAGGGCTTCCCGCCGAAGGCGCCGTTCCGCGGCGGGTTCGCCGGCACGGACCCGTTCGAGCCCTGGCTCGTCGGCGTGATCGAACTGCCCGGCCAGCTGCGCGTCGAAAGCCTCATCACCGGCTGCGCGCAGGGCGACCTGGAGTTCGGCATGCCGATGCGGCTGGTCACCATGCCCTTCCGCACCGGCGAGGACGGCGCGGAGATCATCACGTTCGCCTTCAGCCCGGAAGGGGCCGAGCATGCCTGATGTCGCGATCATCGGGGTGGGGATCCACCGGTTCGGCCGCTTCCCCGGCAAGCCGGCCCTCGCCATGGGCGCCGAGGCGGCCCGGGACGCGCTGGCCGACGCCGGCCTGAGCTGGTCCGACATGCAGTTCGCCGTGGGCGGCAGCTACGAGGTCGACCAACCGGACGCGGTCGTCGCCGAGCTCGGGCTGACCGGCGTGCAGTTCACCAACGTCTACAACGGCTGCGCGACCGCCGGCAGCGCGCTGGCCCTGGCCAGCCAGACGATCAAGCTGGGCGAGCACGAGATCGGCCTCGTCCTCGGCATGGACAAGCACGAGTCCGGCGCGTTCACCGCCGACCCGCAGGAGTACGGCTGCCCGTCCTGGTACGGCGAGATGGGGCTGTTCCTCACCACCAAGTTCTTCGGCATGAAGATCAACCGCTACATGCACGACCACGGCATCACCCACGAGACGCTCGCCGCGGTCGCCGCGAAGAACTACCGCAACGGCGAGCTCAACCCCAACGCGCACCGGCGCAAGCCGCTGAGCCCGGAGCAGATCCTCGAGTCGCGGATGGTCAACTACCCGCTGACCCAGTACATGTTCTGCAGCCCCAACGAGGGCGCGGCGGCGCTCGTCGTGTGCAGCGCCGACGTGGCGCACCGCTACACCGACAAGCCGATCTACCTGCGCAGCGTCGTCACCCGCACCCGGCGGTTCGGCGCATTCGAGGTGCACACCCCGTCCGCCTCGGTGGCCGCCGACCACGTCCCGGCACCGACCGTGGACGCCGCGAAGGCCGCGTTCGAGGCGGCGGGCGTCGGCCCGGAGGACGTCGGGATCGCGCAGCTCCAGGACACCGACGCAGGCGCCGAAGTCATCCACATGGCCGAGGTCGGGCTGTGCGCGGACGGCGAGCAGAACGAGCTGATCGCCTCCGGGGCCACGGCGCCGGGCGGCCGGCTGCCGGTCAACACCGACGGCGGCCTGATCGCCAACGGCGAGCCGGTCGGCGCGTCGGGCCTGCGGCAGGTGCGCGAACTGGTGCTCCAGATGCGCGGCCGGGCCGGCGACCGGCAGGTCGCCGGCGAGCCGCGGGTCGGCCTCGCCCAGCTGTACGGCGCACCGGGCGTCGCCGCGGTCTCCATCCTGTCCACCTGACCGGGACGGGCGCCCCCGGAAGCGGAGCGGCCCGGGGGCGCCGCACCCCGGGCCGCTCTCCCGCTCTCAGCCCGCCGCCGCTCCGAGCGCCTGGCGGGCGATGATGACCTGCTGGATCTGGCTCGTCCCCTCGTAGATGCGGAAGAGCCGCGCGTCGCGGTAGAACCGCTCGACCGGCACCGACCGCATGTACCCGGCGCCGCCGTGCACCTGGACGGCGCGGTCGGCCACGCGCCCGACGGCCTCGCTGCAGAAGTACTTGGCAGCGGCCGGCCCGGTACGGCGGTCGGAGCCGTCGGCGTAGGCGCGCGCGGCGTCCAGGACGAGGGCGCGGGCCGCCATGGTGTCGGTCACCGAGTCCGCGATCATCCCCTGCACCAGCTGGTGCGACCCGATCGGCTTCCCGCCCTGCTTCCGGTCGGACGCGAACCGGACGGACTCGTCGACCAGCCGCCGGCACATCCCCACGCAGGCGGCGGCCAGCAGCAGGCGCCCGTTGGACAGGCAGCGCATCGCGGTCAGGAATCCGGTACCGGCACCCGCCTCGCCGCCCACGACCGCATCGGACGACACCCGCACGCCGTCCAGGTTCACGTCGGCCGTCCAGGCTCCGAACTGCCCCATCTTGTGGTCGCGCGGCCCCACGGTCAGCCCGGGGGTGCCGGCCGGGACGATGAAGGTCGCGATCCCCCGGGACGACCTGGCGTCCGGGTCGGTGCGGGCGAAGACCATGAACACGTCGGCGATCGGCGCGTTGGTGATGTAGCGCTTGACGCCGTTGAGCACCCACTGGTCGCCGTCGCGGACCGCGCTGGTCCGCAGGTCGGCCGGGTCGGACCCGGCGTCCGGCTCGGTGAGCGCGAACGAGGCGACCGCCTCCCCCGAGGCGAGCCGGGGCAGCCAGTGCTCCTTCTGCTCCGGGGTCCCGGCGTCCATGATCACCTGCCCGGCGATGCCCACGTTGGTGCTGAACATCGAGCGCAGCGCCGGGGTGGTGTAGCCGATCTCGATCAGCAGCCGGCACTGGTCGACGACGCCGAGGCCGAGGCCGCCGTACTCCTCCGGGATGGTGAACCCGAACAGGCCCATCCGCTTCGCGGTCTCGCGCAGTTCGGCGGGCACCTCGTCCTTCTCGTCGATCTCCGCCTCGCGCGGGATGACGTCCCTGCGGATGAAGTCGCGGACGGCCTCCAGCATCGGTTCGAGGTCGTCGTCGTGGGTGTCGGCCACCGGTCAGCCACCTTCCATGGGCTTTTATTTCGACGTCGGAGTCGGTAATACGGGCGGGCGCCTCAGGTCACCGCGCGGGTGGACGCCCGCTCCTGCAGAGCGGTCTTGAGCACCTTCCCGCTCGCGGTGAGCGGCAGCTCCTCGATCAGCTCCACGAAGCGCGGCACCTTGTAGTTGGCCATCCGCTCGCGGCACCAGGCGATGACCTCGTCGGCGGACGGCGCGGGCGGGCGCGGCACGACGAACGCCATGCCGATCTGGCCGAGGCGCGCGTCGGGAACGCCGATGACCGCGACCTCGCGGACGCCCGGGTGCTCGAGGAGCATGGCCTCGATCTCGGCCGGGTAGGCGTTGAACCCGCCGACGATGAACATGTCCTTGGAGCGTCCGGCGATGCTCAGGCAGCCGCCCTCGTCGAAGCGCCCCAGGTCACCGGTGCGCAGCCAGCCGTCCGGGGACAGCACCTCCGCCGTCGCGTCCGGGTCGTCCAGGTACCCGGCCATGACGGTCGGCCCGCGCAGCACGATCTCGCCGACCTCGCCCTTCGCCGCGTCCTCGCCGGCGCCGTCGACGACGCGGATCTCGAAGCCGGGTCGGGCGCGGCCGACGGTGGTGGCGATGGTCTCCGGGGCGTCGCCGGGCCCGGTCGAGCTGGCCGTTCCCGCCTCGGTCAGGCCGTATCCGGCGACGATCACCTGGAACGGCAACTCGTCGCGGATCCGCCGGATCAGTTCGACCGGGATGTCGGCCGCGCCCGTCACCGCGACGCGCAGGCTCGACAGGTCGTACCGGTCGCGGTCGGGATGCTCCAGGATCGCGTGGTACATGGTCGGGGCGCCCGGCAGGACGGTCGCCTTTTCCTCCGCGACCAGCCCGAGCACCGTGTCGACGTCCAGGACGGCCTGCGGGTACATGGTGGCGCCGGCCGACACGCAGGCGAGGATGCCGGCCTTGAACCCGAACATGTGGAAGTAGGGGTTGACCATCACGTACCGGTCGCCCTCGGAGAGCCCGGTCATGGCGACCCAGTCGGTCGCCACGCGCATCGTCCGGCCGTGGGTCATGACCACGCCCTTGGGCTCCCCGGTCGTCCCGGAGGTGAAGAGGATGTCGGACGTGTCGCCTGAGCCCAGGGCGGCGCGCCGCCGGTCAACCTCGGCGAGCGCCTCGCCGGTGGCGCGCGCCAGGAAGGCGTCCCACGGCACCCCGGTCCCGGACGGACGGCCGCGGGCGATGACGGTGGTCCGCAGGTCCGGCAGGGCGACGCCCGCGCCGGCGAGCATCTCCACGTAGTCGTTGCCGAGGAAGTCGGTCACCGTCACCAGCGCCTTCGCCCCGGCGCGGTGCAGGATGCCGGCCGCCTCCCGCCCCTTGAACCTGGTGTTGACCGGGACGAGGACGGCGCCCGCCTGCTGCAGCCCGAGCAGCGCGACGATCCATTCGCGGCTGTTGAACGCCCAGATGCCGACGCGGTCGCCCGGCTCGACGCCGCTCGCGACCAGCGCGGCCCCGAACCGGCGGGCCTCCTCGTAGAGCTCCCTGTAGGAGACGCGCTTCCCGCCGTCCACGACGGCGGTCCGGTCGGGGAAGCGCTCCGCTGCGGACGCGGCCATCGCCGCGATGCTCGGCCGGTCCGGCCCGGGGTCGTCGTCGCTCATGTCGGCCTCCGTGATTGACATCGACGTCAGTATAGACTTTTATCGGGAGCAGAGAAGAGCTCCTCCGCATCCGCGCCGGCGGCCCGCGCGGCACACCCCCGCGGGCCCGGCGCGCCTCCCCCGAGGTGGCCGCCAATGATCACCGAGTCCGACCGTCCCCCGGCCGCCGCCGTCGCGCCCCGCACCGCGCCGCGGAGTGAGCGCTGATGGACGTCCGCCTGTCCGCCGAACAGCGGGCGCTGCGCGAAGCGGCCGCCCGGCTCGTCGACGACCACGCGCCCGGCTCCGTCGCCGCGCTGGCCGACGCCCCCCGTGCCGCCCGGCTGGACGCGGCGCTGGCCGGTTCCGGCTGGCGCGAGCTGCGCGTCCCGGACGCCGGCGACGGGAACCGGCCGCTCGCCTCCGCCGTCGAGACCGCGATCGTGGCCGAGGAGCTCGGCCGCGGCCCGGCCGACGCCTCCTTCCTGGGGCCGACACTGGCCACCGAACTGCGGCGCCGCGCGGGCGCCGAGCCCGCCGCCGAACCCGAGACCGTCCTGCTGCGGCCCGACCTGTCCGGCCTGGTCGTGGCCGAGGACGGGCAGGCGCGCTGCTCCGGCGTCGCGATCGACGCGCGGGGCGCCACGGCCGCGCTGGCCCTCGTCCGGACCGGCCACGGCTACGACCTGGCCCGCGTCCCGGTGTCCGGCACGTCGCCGGGGCGCGACCTCACCCGTCCCGCCGCGACGGTCCAGGACGCCGAGGCCGGACGGCTGCCCGGCACGGGCCGCGGCCCGCTCACCGCCGAGGACGTCGAGGCCTGGTCGGCGTTCGCCCTCGCGCTCACCTGCGCCGACCTGGTCGGGACGATGCGCGGCGCGGTGGACCTGGCCCGCGGGTACGCCGGCCTCCGCCACCAGTACGGCGTGGCCATCGGCACCTTCCAGAGCGTCCAGCACCTGCTGGCGGACGCGTTCGTCTCGATGGAGGGGTCCAGCAGCGTCACCCGGCACGCGGCCTGGGCGGCCGACACCCTCCCGCCCGGGGAGGCGTTCGCCGCCGCCGCGGTCGCCAAGGCCTACTGCGCCCGCGCCGCCCGCGAGGTGTGCGAGACCGCCGTCCAGGTGCACGGCGGCATCGGCATGACGTGGGAGTGCCTCGCCCACGTGCACCTCCGGCGGGCGCTGCTGTCCACCCAGGTGCTCGGCGACACGGGCGTGAACCTCGCCCGCGTCGTCGCGCACCGCAAGATCGGAGGCCTGCACGATGGACTTCGCTGACTCCCCGGAGGAGGCCGCGTTCCGCGCGCGGCTGCGGGCGTGGCTCGCGGAGCACAATCCCAAGCTCCCCCATTCGTCCACGGACGACGCGTACTGGGACGGCCAGGCGCCCTGGCACCGGGCGCTGTACGACGCCGGGTTCTTCGGGCTGTCGTGGCCCGGGGAGGTCGGCGGGCACGGCCTGCCGAGCGTGTACGAGGCGATCGTCGACGAGGAACTGGCGCAGGCCGGCGCGCCGCCGCGTCCCAGCCTGGGCTACCTGGTCCAGGGCATGATGCGGCACGGGAGCGAGGACGTGCAGCGCCGCTTCCTGCCCGGCCTGGTCAGCGGCCGGGAGCGCTGGTGCCAGGGGTTCAGCGAACCGGACGCCGGGTCGGACCTGGCGTCGCTGCGCACCCGCGCGGTCCGGCAGGGCGACGAGTACGTGATCACCGGCCACAAGGTCTGGACCAGCTACTCCGACGAGGCCGACTGGTGCCTGGTGCTGGCCCGGACCGATCCCGGCGTCCCCAAGCACAGGGGGCTGTCGGCGTTCGCCCTCCGGATGGACCAGGCCGCCGTCGAGCAGCGCCCGCTCAAGATGATCAACGGGGTGACCCGCGAGTTCGGTGAGGTGCTCTTCGACGGCGCGGTCGCCAAGGCGTCCGACATGATCGGGGAGCCGGGCGAGGGCTGGCGGCTGGCCATGACCGTGGTCAGCCACGAGCGGGAACCGGGCGAGCTGGGCTACGTCGCGCGCTACACCAAGGCCGTCAACGAGCTGGTCGACGTACTGCGCTCCGAGCCCGGCCGGTTCACCGAGGAGAACGTCCGGGACGTGGCGTGGGCGGTCGTCGAGGCCGAGATGCTGCGGCTGCACGTGTGCCGGCGGCTCTCCGACCGGCTGGACGGCACCTCGCACGGGCCCGAGGGCTCGGTGGACAAGCTGCTGATGACGCGGGCCGAACAGGCCGTCGGGCACGCCGCGCTCGGCATCAGCAATCTGACCGGCGGCATCGAGGAGGACACGTGGCTCAAGACGTATCTCTACAGCCGGGCGCAGAGCATCATGGGCGGGACGTCGCAGGTGCAGCGCAACCTGGTCGCGACCCGGATCCTCGGGCTGCCGGTCGCATGAGCGGCGCGTACGGGATGCCCCCGGAGATCGAGGTCACCGCGGACGGGCCGATCAGGATCGTGACGCTCAACCGCCCCGAGTCGCTCAACGCGACCAACCACGCGCTGCACGAGGGGCTCGGCGCGCTGTTCGGCCGGCTCGACGCCGACGAGGAGGCCCGCGCGGTCGTCCTCACCGGCGCGGGCCGCGCGTTCTCGGCGGGCGGCGACTTCTCCTACCTCGACGAGCTGACCAAGGACGACGGCCTGCGGCGGCAGACCCTCGTGGACGCGCGCAGCATCGTCACCGGGATGGTGCAGTGCCGGCTGCCGATCGTCGCGGCGGTCAACGGGCCGGCCGTCGGGCTGGGATGCAGCCTGGTCGCGCTCTCCGACATCGTGTACATCGCGGAGAGCGCCCACCTCGCCGACCCGCACGTCATGGTCGGGCTCGTCGCGGCGGACGGGGGCCCGGTCACCTGGCCGCTGCTGACGAGCCTGCAGCTGGCCAAGGAGTACGCGCTCACCGGCGACCGGATCAGCGCGCGCCGGGCCGCGGAGATCGGCCTGGCGAACCATGTCTGCCCCGACGGCGAGGTGATGGAGTCCGCGATGGCCTGCGCCCGCAAGCTCGCGGCCCTGCCCCGCCGGACGATGGAGGACACCAAGCGCGTCCTCAACCTGCACCTGGAGCGCGCCGTCCTCGCCACGCTCGACTTCGCGATCGCCGCGGAGGACCGGTCCTTCCTGTCGCCCGAGCTGCGGGCGACCCTGGACAGGCAGCTGGCCAAGCAGAAGAAGCAGGACTGACGGCCGCAGGACCTGGTCCGCCGGTGGCAGGGGCTCGCCGTTCCCCGCCACCGGCGGCGTCTTTCACAGGAGCGGCGCGTCCGGCAGGCGCCGGGTGCGGAGCAGGTCCTCTCCGAGTTCGCGCGTCAGCGTCCTGGCGTCACCGAAGAGGCCGTCGAGGGTGAGCACGCGCCGGAAGCAGTGATGGAAGCCGTGCTCGTCGGTGAAGCCCACCCCGGCCAGCACCTGCTGGCAGTGACGCGCCACGGTGCGCGCGTTCCGCCCGGCGACGGCCTTGGCCATCACGGCCAGCAGCGGGGACACCCGGTCGCCCGTTTCGACGGCGGCGGTCGCGGCGGCCTCGGCGGCCTCGATCGCCACCAGGCAGTCGGCGAGACGGTGCCGGACGGCCTGGAACGCGGCGATCGGCCTGCCGAACTGGACGCGGGTCACGGCGTGCTCGCGCGCCAGGCGGAGCATCGTCCGGCTCACGCCGATCAACTCGTACGCCACGGCGGCCCGTGCGGACGCCAGTGCGTCCTCCCACGTAGCGGCCGTGATCGCCGTGCCGCCGGACGCGGGCAGGCCGCGGCCTTCGATCGCGACCAGCCCGAGCCGGGGGTCGACGCCTCCGATCGGGCGGGTTTGGAGCTTGCCCGTCTCCACGGTGAAGGCGCGCAGCGCGCCGTCCTGCCCGGCGGCGAGCACCACGGCGCGGGCGGCGCCCGCCATCCGCGCTGTGCCGAGGCCACGCACGGTGAGTGCGCCGTCCTGGACGGAGCCGGGCGCGCCGTACCCGCCGAACTCCGGCAGAACGAACGCGGTATCCGAATCAGCCGCAAGCCCCAGCGCGATCGTCACCAGGTCGTCCAGTGCACCGGAGGCCGCGTTCGCGTTGCCCTGCCGGGTGAACAGCAGCGGGATGACCGCGTTCCCCTCCTCCGCCAGCGCCTCCCGCCAGCCGACCTCGTCCAGTGACGCCTCGACCGCGGCGACGGTCGCGTGCCGGAAGGCCCGTTCGAGGCTCTCCCCCAGCAGTTCGGCGGTCTCGGTGTCCATCATCGGTCCGTCCCGAGGTCGAGCAGGCGGCGCGCGATGATGTCGCGCTGGATCTCGGCGCTGCCGCCGTAGATCGTCGCCGCCCGCGAGTACAGGAACCCGGTGCGCCACCGGTCGGCGTCCGCGTCGTCGCCGACCGCGAGGGCCGCCGGCACCGCGTCCGCGGCCAGGTCGAAAACGGCCTGCTCGGTGGTGGCGAGCAGCACCTTGTCGACCGAGGTCTCCGCGCCCAGCCGCTCGCCGCGCGCCATCCGGTGCTGCGTCCCGCGCGACCTGGCGTGGAAGGCGAACGCCATCTGGACGACCTCGCCGAGATCGGCGGGGTCGAGCGCGCCGTCCGGCGCCGTCGCGAGCAGGTGCCCGAGCCGCTGCCGCAGGTAGGCGCTGCGGTGCCAGAGCGAGGTGCTGCGCTCGTAGGGCAGCAGGTCCATCGCGACGGCCCAGCCGCCGTCGACCTCGCCGAGCGTGCGGTCGGTCGGGACGCGCACGTCGTCGAAGAACACCTCGCAGAACTCGTCCCGGCCGTGCATCGCGCGGATCGGGCGCACGGTGATGCCGGGCGAGTCCATGTCGACGAACAGGGCGGTGATGCCCCTGCTCCCCGACTCCGGCGTGCCGGTCCGCGTCAGCAGGACGCACCGGTGCGCGTACTGGGCCAGGCTCGTCCAGACCTTCTGGCCGGTGACGCGCCAGGAGTCGCCGTCGCGGCGCGCGCGGCACGCCAGCGAGCCCAGGTTGCTGCCGGTGCTCGGCTCGGAGAAGCCCTGGCACCAGGTCTCGTCGCCGCGCAGCAGCCGCGGCACCGTCTCCGCGGCCAGCTCCGGACGGGCGAACTCGATCATGGTGGGGGCCAGCACCTCGGTCATCGAGTAGATGCCGGGCTCGATCAGGTCCCGGGACGCCAGCGCCTCGCCGAGGTAGGCGCGCATCAGCGTGGAGCCGCCGAGCCCGCCCACCCGCTCGGGCCAGCCCCAGCGCATCCAGCCCGCGTCGTAGGTCATGCGCTTGACCAGGGAGAGGTGCTCCACCTCCTGGTCGAAGGCGACGTCCGGGCCGAACTCGGGGCTCAGTTCGTGCTCGTGCTCGTCGAGCCAGGCGTCCAGGCCGGCACGGAATTCCCGTAGTTCCATCGGGCGCGCGTTCAGTTCGCGGACTTCTGCTTCGGCGCCGGGCGCAGCGGGTCATGGGCGCGCCCGGAGTCGCGCGCGCCGTTGCGCCGCAGGAAGGTCATCGCCCTGGTCCGCAGCCGCCACCCGTCCGGGGTGCGGGTGTAGGCGTCGGTGTACCAGCCGATCCGCATCGAGTGGTCGTGCTGGGCGACGAAGCACAGCGGCTGCTCGCCCGTGGCCGATCCGTCCCCGTCGAACGTGATCGCCGGCGTGCCCACCGAGAACAGGCCCTTGGGGGCCGCCGCGACCAGTTCGGGGAAGTCGCCGACCCCGTACGTCTCGCCGAAGGCGCTGTAGGTGCCGTCCGGCGCGAACACGGCCACGACCGCGTCCACGTCGTCCTTCGTCATGCCGACCGCGTAGCGCGCGAGCAGTTGCTCGATCTCGATGATGTCGGCAATGCGCGAGCTGTCCACGCTTCGACCTCCTTGGTGGGAGTCAGGCTCGGCAGGAGTCGGGGTGACGGCCGTCCGGCCCGCGCCCGCCGGGGGCGGGCGTTCCATGCCGGATGTTATCTCGACTTCGACGTCAAAACCAGTATCATGCGAGAATGCCATTCTCGCACGTGCTGGGGCGGAGGCCGGGCCGATGCCGGTGATCGACATGGACGGGGTCCGGGACCTCGGCCGCGAACTGAGCAACTGGGGACGCTGGGGCGACGACGACCAGCGGGGAACGCTGAACCTGATCACACCGGAGTGCGTGAGCGCGGCGGCCGGGACCGTCCGGCGCGGCGTCACCTTCGGCCTCTCGATCCCCGCCGACGAGACCGGCCCGTACGGCTCCCCGGGCAGCGGACGCTTCAACCCGATCCACACGATGACCCGGTACCGCGGCGACAACCCCCAGGGCGAGTTCTGGGACTTCTGCTCGTCCGAGGACATGGTGATCCTCGGGACGCACTCGTCCACGCACTTCGACGCTCTCGCCCACCTCTGGTACGACGACCTGCTTTACAACGGCCGCCACCACGACGACGCCGTCACGGCGTGGGGCGCGGTGCACTGCTCGATCCAGAACCTCGTGGCGGGCGTGGTGTCGCGCGGCGTGCTGCTCGACATCCCGCGCCTTCGCGGCGTCGAGCACCTCCCGCCGGGGACACAGATCGGGCCGGCCGACCTCGACGCCGCGTTCGACGCGGCCCGGCTCGCCCCGCGGCCGGGCGATGTGCTGCTCCTGCGCACCGGCACCTATCCCCGCCAGCGGCGCGGCGCCGACGTCGGCCAGGGCGGATCGCCGGGTATCACCTGGGAGTGCGCCCGCTGGATCCGCGACCACCGGATCGCGGCCGTCTGCGCCGACAACTTCGCCGTCGAGGCGCTCGGCGCGAACCCCGGCGGCCCGATGATCCCCTTCCACATGCTCGCCATCCGCGACATGGGCCTCCTGCTGGGAGAGATGTTCGACTTCGAGCAACTCGCCGAGGACTGCGCGGCGGACGGCGTCCACGAATGCATGTTCGTCGCGTCCCCGCTGAACATCCCGGGCGGCGTCGGCTCGCCCCTCAACCCCATCGCCATCAAGTGAGACCAACGAGGAGACCTCCATGCCCAAGGCGTACGTCATCCTGACCGAGGCCATCAAGGACCAGGCCGCGATGGCCGCCTACGGCAAGGCCGCCGCCCCCGCGATCGCCGGCAGCGGTGCGCGCGTCCTGGCGGTCGATCCGGACCCGCAGAACCTCGAGGGCGACTGGCACGGCGACCGTACCGTCATCATGGAGTTCCCCTCGGCGGAGGCGGCGCGCGCCTGGTACGACTCGGCCGCCTACACCAGCGCCAGGACGCTGCGGCAGGCGGCCGCGGACACCAACGCCGTCATCATCACCGGACTCCCCGCCCCGGGCGGGAAATGAGCGGTGGCCGGCCTCGCCCTCGCCGCACCGACCGCATCGGCAGGCAGCTCACCCGGTTGGCCGGGGGACGAGCACGCTCGTCCCCCGGCGTCAGGGATCAGGTCCCGTTGGCGGGTTGCCGGTAGGTCCGGCCGTCGATGGTGGTGGTCATGGTTCCGGTGGCCTGGAAGTCGCTCTGCAAGGAGGAGGGGGACAGCACGAAGCCGCCCGGTTCGCTGGTGACCTTGCGGCCGGTCTCGCGCCCGCTCAACCACAGGTCCTCGTGGAAGGTGAGGGTCTGCGCGATGGCGGGTCCCGTGCCGGCGACGCTTTCCGTGCCGTTGATGATGTGGACGCCGTCATCGCTGTAGCCGGTGTAAGCGGCCTGGATGGAGGCGATGGCGCGCGGTGCGGGAACCGCGCGATCAGCAGGCGGCTTCGGCGCCCGCCGGGTTCGGTGGACGGAGGGCAGGGCAGCGGGCCGGCCCCACCGCACGCAGACGCGGTGACCAGCGACTCCGCCGATCAGGCCGGCCGGGTTGTAGCTCAGCCGGTGCGGGTCGCGGGGGTCGACGCGGTAGGGCTGGTACCGCGGCGCGGCGTTGAACAGTTCGGTGACCTTCGCCAGGTCGTAGCGCGGGGCCTTGGGCGTGCCGGTCGCGGGCGAGGGGTCGAACACGAGCCGTCCCATGAAGGCGAACTCGTCGCACTGGGTGCCGGTGAGGACGACGTGGTTCCAGCCCAGGTGAACGCCGTCGGGTTGATGCGCAGTTCGCGGATGCCTCCGCCGGTGCCCGAGCCGTCGGCGGTGACGTTCCAGCGGATGGGGTAGATGTGCGTCCTGGCCGGCGTGCAGCGCGCGTCGGTCACGCGGTAGGCGGCCCCGGGGGCGAGGCAGCCCGTCCCGTGCGGATTGACCGACGCGGTCCAGGCGCCGGCGGCGGTCGAGGGCGACCCCGCCGTGACCGCCGCACGTGCGAGAATGACCTTCTCATAAATGGAGATCCTTGCTACCATCGGCACGTCGACCGACCGGAGAGGCAGACCACATGGCGCACTTCCCCAAGCCAGCCGAGGGCAGCTGGACGGAGCACTACAAGATCGACAAGGGGCCGCTCTCCTACGCCGACTCGATCACGCCGGAGCACTACGAGCTGGAACGCGACGCCATCTTCCGGCGCACCTGGCTGAACGTCGGCCGCGTGGAGCAGCTGCCGAGGAAGGGCAGCTACTTCACCAAGGAGCTCGACGCCGCCCGCACGTCGGCCATCGTCGTCCGCGGCATGGACGGTGAGATCCGCGCCTTCCACAACGTGTGCCGGCACCGCGGCAACAAGCTCGTGTGGAACAACTTCCCGCGCGAGGAGACCAGCGGCGTCTGCCGGCAGTTCACCTGCAAGTACCACGCCTGGGGCTACAACCTGGAAGGCGACCTGACCTACGTCCAGCAGGAGTCGGAGTTCTTCGACCTGGACAAGTCCGACTACGGGCTGGTCCCGATGCGGGCGGAGGTCTGGGAGGGGTTCATCTTCGTGAACCTCGACCGCGAGAACAGGACGCCGCTGCGCGAGTACCTGGGCAAGTTCGGGAAGGGCATCGAGGGCTACCCCTTCGACAAGCTGACGCAGGTGCACAAGTACCGGGCCGAGATCGGCAGCAACTGGAAGCTGTTCATCGACGCGTTCGCCGAGTTCTACCACGCGCCGATCCTGCACTCGGGCCAGTACATGGCCGAAGAGGCGCAGAAGATCAAGAAGTACGGCTACGAGGCGATCTCCTACGACGTAGACGGCCCCCACGGAATGGTGTCGTCGTGGGGCGGAATCGCGCCGCCGCACGACCAGAAGATGGTCAAGCCGATCGAGCGGGCGCTGCGCAGCGGGCTCTTCGGCCCCTGGGACGCCCCCGACATCGGCCTGGGCGAATGGCCGCCGAGCGTGAACCCGACCCGCCATCCCCACTGGGGCATGGACTCGTTCGTGTTCTTCCCGAACTTCATGCTGCTCATCTGGCGGCCGAACTGGGTCCTCACCTACCACTACTGGCCGACCTCGTACAACACGCACATCTTCGAGGGGACGGCCTACTTCGTCCCGCCGAAGAACGCGTTCCAGCGGCTACAGCAGGAACTCGCGGTCGTCTCGTTCAAGGAGTACGGCCTGCAGGACGGCAACACGCTGGAGGCCACGCAGACGATGCTCGAATCCAGGACGGTGACGGACTTCCCGCTCAACGACCAGGAGGTCCTCCTGCGCCACCTGCACAACACCGCGGGCCGGTACGTAGACGACTACCAGCAAGAGCGTGCCGGGACGCCGGTCGCCTCGTCCTGACCGAAGGAGACACCCCTATGGCCAGCAAACTGCCACCCGAATTCGCCGACCTGGAACCGTTCGCGGATTGGGCGCTCCCGACCGAACGCGAGCGCTATGCCAAGCGTATTGCGAGCAGCATGGAGGAGCTCCAGGCCTTCTATGACGCCGCATACCCCCGCTTGGAAAACGCCACTCCCTACCTCGAGCAACTCGAGCTCGACGGCATCTCGGATGCGGACAAGCATCTGCTGTGGCTGTTCTGCGCGCTGGTGACCGTCGCCTTCCCGGTGGAGGCATGGAGCCAGCCGACGGTCCCCGACAGCGGCGCGTCCAGCATCGACTCCGTCCTCGAACCGGCCGTCTGAGCACGCCCGTCCGCGGCCCGGCCCACCGGCCGTCCCACGGCTCATTCCCCGTATCCGTCACCCGACGCCGAAGGAGCGCGCATGGCTCGCCCGAGGAAGCCGCAACCGCCGATCCATCTGCAGAGCGCGCGGCTGCTCGACATCGACAAAGGCGAGCTCGTCGAGCCGGGCTCCCTGCTCATCGTCGGTGACCGCATCGTCGAGACGGCACCGTCCTCGGTGCCCGACGACGCGGTCCGGATCGACCTCGGGGACGTGACGGTGCTGCCGGGCCTCATGGACATGGAGGTCAACCTGTTGCTCGGCGGGCCCGACCACCGCAGTCCGCTCAACCCCGTGCAGGACGACCCCGCCGTCCGGACGCTGCGGGCCGTGGCGAACGCCCGCCGCACGCTCCGGGCCGGCTTCACGACCGTGCGCAACCTCGGCCTGTTCGTGCAGACCGGCGGCCTCCTCCTCGACGTCGCGCTGAAGAAGGCCGTCGACCACGGCTGGATCGACGGGCCGCGGGTCGTGCCGGCGGGCCACGCCATCACTCCGACGGGCGGTCATCTCGACCCGACGATGTTCCAGGCGTTCGCCCCGCACATCATGCCGCTGACAGTGGAGGAGGGCATCGCCAACGGCGTCGCCGAGGTGCGCAAGGCCGTCCGGTACCAGATCAAGCACGGAGCGCGGGTCATCAAGGTCTGCGCGTCCAACGGGATCATGTCGCACACCGGCCCCGCCGGCGCCCAGCAGTACTCCAACGAGGAACTCCGGGCGATCACCGACGAGGCCCACCGCGCGGGGTTGAAGGTCGCCGCCCACTGCATGGGCGACGAAGCCGTCCGGAACGCCGTCGAGGCGGGCATCGACTGCGTCGAGCACGGCTTCCTCGCGGGCGACGACACCCTCGACCTCATGATCGAGCGCGGGACGTTCCTGGTGGCGACCACCTACCTCACCGACGGCATGGACGTCTCCCGGGCGGCGCCCGAACTCCAGGAGAAGGCCGCCGACGTCTTCCCGCGGGCCAGAGAGACGATCAGCAGGGCCATCGCGAAGGGCGTCAGGATCGCCTGCGGGACCGACGCCCCCGCCATCCCGCACGGGAAGAACGCCAAGGAGCTGCTCGCGCTGGTCCAGCGCGGGATGACGCCGCTCCAGGCGATCCGCGCCGCCACGACGGTCGCGGCCGACCTCATCGACGTCACCGACCGCGGCCGCCTGGCGGAAGGCCTGCTCGCCGACGTCATCGCGGTTCCCGGCGACCCGCTCGCCGACATCGGCGTGCTGGAGGACGTCCGGTTCGTCATGAAGGGCGGCCAGGTGCACCGCCACGACGACCCGCGCCCCGGGGACTGACGGATCGGGCCCCGGTCCTCACGTGGGCGCTCGCCGGCCGCCTACGTGAGGACGGGGTGGTTCGCGCGGAAGACGTTGTGCGGGTCGCGTGAGCGCTTCAGCTCGCGCAACCGAGCGAGGACCGGTTCGGCGAACGTGTCGGCCGCGGTCTCCTCAGGGGTCAGCAGCGTGTACGGCTTGCGGCCCGCCACGACGGCCCCGAACCGCTCGACGATCCGGGCCTGCGCGGCGCGGACGGCGCGCGCACGGTCCGGGTCCGGTCCGGTGCCGACCATCTGGAGGAGGTACGGCTCAGGCAGGGCTTCGCTCGCGCCGGAGCCCGGTTCCGCCAGCGCACCGGCCAGGTGCCGGACCTGGATGGAGAGCAGCGGATCGATCGGCTCCGTGGCCAGGTCCTCGTCCAGGCGGGTCAGGAGTTCGGCGCGGGGCAGGGAGGCAGCCGGTGCGGTCGGCTCGGCGGCGATCCCGCCGAGATCGGCCACCGGCACGACCCCGCGGCCGTCGCTGATGGCGCCGCCGATCCCCTCGATGCCGCGCACCAGGGCCGCGCCCTCGCGCGGATCCCCCAGGTAGGTCAGGTCCAGCGCCACCATCGGCGGGGCCCCGGGGAAGGCGAACCGGTTGAACCAGACGGTCAGCTCGGGCGGCGCCCCGTCGGTGACCTTCCGGAAGGCCTCGAACACCTCGCCGGCGCGCGCCTGTGGCCAGACGACCCGTCCGCCGTACACCGACGGCGCCGGATGCAGGTCGAACTCCAGCGACGTCACCAGCGCGAAGTCGCCGCCGCCGCCCTTCAGCCCCCAGAACAGCTCCGGGTCGGACGCCGCGCTCACCCGCGCCCGGTCGCCCTCGGCGTCGACGACGTCGAAGGCGCGCACGCTGCCGGCGGCCCACCCGTACCTGCGGCCGAACCAGGACAGGCCGCCGCCCAGCGTGTACCCCACCACGTTGACGACGGGCGAACTGCCGGCCAGGCCGGTCAGGCCGTGGGGTCCTGCCTCCGACAGCACCCGCCCCCAGTTCACCCCGGCCCCGACCTGGGCCACCCGTTCCGGCGCCAGCACCCGCAGACCGCCCAGCCGGCCGGTGCGCAGCAGGATGGCGTCCTCCACGTCGCCCGAGGCGTCGTGGCCGCCGGCTTGGGCGGTCACCGCGAGCCCCGCTCGCCGCGCGTAACGGACCAGCGCGGCCACGTCCTCGGCGTCCTCGGCCTCCACCACGGCCGCCACAGGCTGATCGACGGTCAGATTCCAGGCCCTACGTGCGTCGTCGAAGCCATCGTCACCGGGCCCCAGCACCCGTCCTCTGATCACCTTGCGCAGCTCGGCGCTCGCCATCCGACTCCCCCCTCTTCACCGGCGGACAGGATCGGTCCGCCACCAGCCAGCTAATTTACTAAGATGCTAGCATCCTTGCACCGGCGACACGGGGGCCGAGCAGGTCGGGGCGTAACCGGTTCTTCGTCTGCGTTCCCGGGTCAGCAGGCGGGTGTGCGCCGGCCGTTGTACTCCTCGTCAGTGACCTTGCGCCTGCGGCGCCGGTCAGCGGGGGGTGAGCTGGAGGGTGGTGTCACGCGGGCCGGGCCGGGTCATGGGCTCGGCCCACGGGCTGGTGCCGTACTTGGCCAGGTAGGCCGCGTCGATCTGGTCCAGGCCAAACTCCGCCTTCTGGCCAGTTGGGCCGGCGGCCTCGGCGCGGCATTGCGCGGTGCCGCGGAACCGAATAGCGTTCTAATCGGTTCAGTGCCGTCCAGCCCAGGGACACGCCCATGACGTCGTCGGAACTCGCCACCCCCGTGCCCCGGCTCGGTGACCTGGAGTTCTGGAAGCGGCCCCCGGCCGAGCGCGACGCGGCGTTCCGGCGGCTCCGCCAGACCGGCGGGCCGCTGTTCTTCGACGAACCGCCCATGGCGTTCATCCCGAAGGGCCGCGGCTTCCACGCCCTGGTGCGGCACGCCGACGTCGCCGAGGCGAGCCGCCGCCCGGACGTCTTCAGCAGCGAGCCGAACACCACCTCGATCGCCGACATGCCGGGACCGATGAGCCGCTACTTCGGCTCGCTCATCAACATGGACGATCCCCGCCACGCCCGGCTCCGCCGCATCGTCTCCCGCGCGTTCACCCCCAAGATGCTCGCCGGGACGCTGCAGGACGTCCAGACCCAGGCCGAGGGGATCGTGGACGAGTTGGCCGCGCGCGGCGGCGGGGACTTCGTCACCGACGTCGCCGCGCGCCTGCCCGTCCAGGTCATCTGCGACATGATGGGCGTCCCCGCCGAGCAGCGCGCGTTCGTGGTCCGCCGCGCCAACCTGGTCCTCGCCGGCTTCGACTCCGAATACCTCGGCATGGATGTCGACGGCCTGGAGCGCAAGCCGTTCGTCAAGCGCTTCCTCCTGCGCGGCAACGTCGCCGTCCGCTATCTGCGCGCCGGCCGTGCCCTGCACTCCATGGCGATGAACCTCGCCAAGCAACGCCGCACGCACCCGCGCGACGATCTGACCACCCGGCTCGTGACCGCCAACGTCGACGGCGAGCACCTCACCGACCAGGAACTCGGCTCGTTCTTCATCCTGCTCCTGGTCGCGGGCAGCGAGACCACCCGCAACGCCCTCGCGCACGGCCTGCACCTGCTCACCACCCATCCCGAGCAGCGCGCCCTGCTCCTGGAGGACTTCGACGGCCGCATCGACGGCGCCATCGAGGAGATCGTCCGCTACGCCACTCCCGTCATCGCGTTCCGCCGCACGGTGACCTGCGACCACGAAATGCACGGCGTCCAACTGCACAAGGGCGACAAGGTCGTCCTGTATTACAACTCCGCCAATCGTGACGAGGACGTCTTCACCGACCCCGACGCCTTCGACATCACCCGCTCCCCCAACCCCCATCTCGGCTTCGGCGGACCGGGCCCGCACTTCTGCCTCGGCGCCCACCTGGCCCGCCGCGAGATCAGCGTCATGTTCCGCGAGCTCTTCACCCGCCTGCCCGAGCTGCGCTCCACCGCCGAGCCGGACCGCCTGCTCTCCACCCTCATCAACGGCATCAAACACCTCCCCTGCCGGACCTGACCGCCCACCGCGGTTCTCCGCGTGCTGAGTCCGCGCCTTGGAACGCCGAGTCGGCGCCGGGCGAAATTCCTCGGGTGGGCGGAACAACCATTCGGCGGTTCGCTGGTCTTACAGGCATGACCTTCAAGCGACCCTTGGCCGCTCCCCCGGCCGGTGTCGAACCCGGCGACCCGCCGGCGCCCACCGCCCCGGCGAGAGACGTCGCGGAGCTGTTCCACGCGCATCACCTGTCGCTCGTGCGGCTGGCGTTGCTGCTCCTCGGTGACCGTGCCGGTGCGGAGGACGTCGTCCAGGACGTCTACGCGCGGCTGCACCGGCGCCAGCGCACGTCACCGGACCCACCGGACGATCTGCTCGCCTACGCCCGCGCCGCGCTGGTGAACGCCTGCCGTACGGTGCTGCGGCGCCGGGCCCTGACGCGCCGCTTCGTCGAGCCGCCGCCCCCGGTGTGGTCGGCGGAGAACGACGTGGTGATCGCCGAGGACCGGCGGCGGGTGCTGCGCGCCATCGCCCGCCTCGCCCCCCGCCAGCGGGAGGCGATCGTCCTCCGGTACTACTTCGACCTGCCCGAGGCGGACATCGCGGCCGCGATGGGCGTCCGTGCCGGGACCGTGAAGTCGACGCTCTCGCGCGGACTCGTCGCGCTCCGCGCCCGTTATGAGGAGGAAGAGTGAAGACGCTGCCCGAAGACCTCGTTCGCGAGGCGCTCGCCGACGCCGCCGCGACCGTCACGCCCGGCAGCCTGCGGCCGCTGACCGTTGGCGCTCCCCGACGCCGTCGTCGGCCCGTCCTGTTCGCCGTCGCCGCCGCGACGGCCATGGCCCTGGCGATCGCCGCGCTCGTCATCCGGCCTTCCGATCACGCGACCGAGGCGCCCCGCATGACGCTCGCGGCCTACGCCGGCGCCAAATACGTCCTCATCGGCGCGTTGCCGCCCGGACGGCCGGTGTCGGTGACCGAAGCCGCCACCGGCCGGGAGATCGCCCGCATTCCCGCGCCGCGCGGCGCGGCGGGCTTCTGGGACGCCGCCGGCACCGGTGACGGCCGCACCTTCTTCCTCACCACGGTCGACGTCGGCCGGTCCCTGATCCACCTCTACCGGCTGTACCTGAACACCGACGGGACCCCGCGGACGTTGACGGAGCTGCCGCAGCTGGCCCTGCACGGTTTGCCGGGCGAGGGACCGCGGCTGCTGGCCGCGACGCGCGACAAGAGCAGGATCGCCTACGTCACCGAGAGCGGGGCGAAGCTGACCATCGGCAAGAACGGCGGATACTCCCTCACCGACGACGAGCACATCCGCGAGCGCATCACCGTCCTCGACGTCGCCACCGGGCGCCGCCGGGCCGTCGACCTGCCCGAGGGCCAGATCGCCGACCAGCTGACCTGGACGCTGGACGGCCGCCGTCTCCTCTTCACCGCCGAGACGCGGGGCGGCGGGCTGCGCGTCCTCGACGCGGCCACCGGCGAGATCCGTCCCGTCCCGCTGGGTCCGGCCGGCACGGAGCTGATCGGCGCCGCCACCGACGCCGACAGCGGTCACATCGTCGCGCTGGTGGCCGGGCGGGGCCAGGGCCACGCGAGGTGGTACTCCCTGGCGACCGGGAAGATCGACCGCGACGTGCCGCTGGGCGAGGTCCGTCCCGGCAGCCCGACGGTGGTCGCCTTCGGCGACACCATCGTCGCGGAGATCGGCGACCACCTCTACAAGATCGCGAACGGCACCGTGCACAAGCAGCCCATCCCGCCGGGCGTCGTCGATCTGTCCCCGCAGGGCGCCTGGTGACCGCCGCCTTCCGAAGTGATCACTTGTAGCGGGCGGCGATGCGGCGGCGATGGGACGCGGGAGAACCGAATAGGGAACGGTTGAGCGCGGCGCGTTTCAGGTAGACGTGGATGCCGCTCTCCCAGGTGTAGCCGATGCCCCCGTGCAGCTGCATCGCCTTGCCCGCGACGTCCACCGCCATACCGCAGGCGTATGACTTCGCCATCGACGCCGTCAGCCCGGATTCGGGGTCGCCGCTGGACAGGGCTCCCGCGGCGGCCTCGACGAGGCGGCGCGCCACGGTGATCTGGACGAGCATGTCGGCGCACGCGTGCTTGACGGCCTGGAACGAGCCGATGGGACGGCCGAACTGCTCCCGCACACCCGCGTAGGCGACCGTCGCGTCCAGCATGGCCTCGCTGAGGCCGAGGCTGTCGCAGGCCAGGGCGACGGCGGCCCGGTCGGCCAGGCGGCGGAGGGCCGCCTCGGGGTCGCCGGTGAACCGCCGCACCGAGTCCTCCTCGACCGGCACACCGTCAGCGGTCACATGGCCGAAGTGCCGGGTCGCATCGAGGAGGGGCTGTGCGTCCACACTGAGCCCGGCGGCACCCGGTCCGGCGTCGATGAGAACCGGAACCCCGCCGGGGGCGAGCGCCGGGAGCAGGAGCCGGTCGGCTCCGACCGCGTCGGGCACGAACGCCGCACTGCCGTGCAGGAGAAGTCCCCGTGGCGATCGCTTCAGGCGGAACGACGGCTCGGCGCAGGCGGCACCGGTTTCACCCGGCAGCGCGACGGCGGGTACGGCGGCGCCGGACGCGGTGTCGCGGAGCAGTCCGTCCCGTCCCGGTCCCGGTTCCAGCAGTGTGAGGGCTCCGACTCCCAGGACCGCCGCCCCGAAGTAGGGCGTGCACGCCGCTGCGCGGCCCATTTCCTCGAGAACGACGGCGACCTCGGCGAAGGTGGCGTCCGCGCCGTCCAGCGCCTCCGGCACCTCGAGCCCGGCCCACCCTGATTCGACGACCCGCTTCCAGGCGACCTCCCGTCCGGAGTCCGCTTCACCGAGCAGGTCGCGCGCCACGGCGCGCAGTTCGTCATGGACGCCGGAGAGGTCCGATGTCATCGGGCCGTCCTCGGTTCGCGGGGCAGTCCGAGGCCGCGCTCGCCGATGATGGTGCGCTGGATCTCGCTCGTCCCGCCCGGGATCGTCCACTCCCACGAGCCGATGAAGTCCAGCGCCCAGGCGCCCGACTCCCATCCGCTGGACAGGGGTTTGCGCAGCTCGGCGTGGGCGGCCGGCCCCGCGACCTCGGCGCCGAAGTCGGTCGTCCGCTGCAGCAACTCGCTGTAGTACAGCTTGACGATGGACGCGTCGGCCGGACGGGCGGTGCCGGCGTCGTGGCGTTCCACCAGGTCGCGGCAGAGGGCGCGGAGACCGGTGAGCTCGGTTTCGAGCGCGGCCAGCCGGTCGGCCACCAGAGAGTCGTCGAGGGGGCGCGCGCCGGTGGGGCCCCGGCGGGTGCACGTCTCCACCAGCCACCGGAAGCCCGCGTTGCCGAGCCTCTCGGCCAACTCCAGCATCGTCATGCCGCGTTCGGCGCCCAGCGTCTCCTGCGCCGTCCGCCAGCCGTCGTTCTCCCGCCCCACCAGGTCGGACTCGGGGACGACGACGCCTTCGAGGAAGATCTCGCAGAAGTGCGACTCGCCGGTCGCCTGCCGGATCGGGCGGACGTCGATCCCGGGCGCGCTCATGTCCAGCAGGAAATAGGAGATGCCGTCCCGTTTCGGGGCATCGGGGTCGGTGCGCGCCAGCAGCAGGCAGCGGTCGGCGTGCGCCGCGCCGCTCGCCCACACCTTCTGACCATCGACTATGTAGGCGTCGCCCCGCCTGCGGGCCGTGGTCCTGAGCGCGGCCAGGTCGGACCCGGCCCCGGGTTCGGAGAAGCCCTGGGCCCAGATCTCGCCGTCCAGGATCGCGGGGAGATGGCGGCGGCGCTGCTCGTCGCTGCCCGCGGCGAGCAGCGTCGCGGCGGCGTGGTGGATCGCGACGAACGCCAGCACGAGCCGCGGCGCGTCGTGCACGGCGAGCTCCTGGTGGAGGACGATCTGCTCGGCCACCGGCATCCCGCCTCCCCACTCGCGCGGCCAGTGCGGAACGGCGAACCCGGCGCGGCGCAGTTCCTGGAACCACGCCTTCTGGAACGCGACGAACTCCTCCTCCGGGACGTCCGTCTGCGCGCGCCGCCAATCTGCGGGGGCGTGCTCGCGGCACCACTGGCGCACGGCGGCACGGAACTCGTCGAGATCCCTCACCGCCCCGGCTGCGGCCCCCGATCCGGTCATGGTGTCGCCCGCGCCGGCAGATCACCGAACGGCCCGGTCAGGCCGTGCCGTTCCAGCCGGTCCGTCAACCGCTCGCGCGTCCCGGACAGGCCCAGCGGCAGGCGGCGGAGCGGCTGACTGTAGCGGGACAGCCACGACAGGGCCGCCTCGTCGCAGAAGCCCAGGGCTCCGTGCAACTGGTGCGCGATCCGGAAAACGGCCTCGGCCGCCTCGACGGCCGCCAGCCGGAGCGCGAGCGCGTCGTCGAGCGCCTCGTCGCGGCGGCTCTGCACGCTCCAGAGCGCGTACTTGGCCAGCACCTCGACGCCGCTGCGCTCGACCTCCGCCTCGGCGAGCTGGAACCGCACGCCCTGGAACCGTGCGAGCGGCTGCCCGAACTGCTCGCGGACCAGCACGTGCTCCCGGGTGAGCTTCATCGCCCGGTCGAGCATCCCGAGGAGGGTCCAGCAGGGCAGGACCAGGCCGAGGGCCGCGTCCCGCGCGCCGTCGCCGTCGACCGGCCGCAGGCCGAGTCCGGTGACGAACGCCGACGTGCGGGGCGGGGCGTCCGGCGACCGCGCGACGGCGACGCTGCGCCGTCCGTCCAGCGTCACCGCGATCCAACGCAGGTCCAGCCCCTCCACGGCACCGGCGGGGTGGGCGCCGTCGACCACCAGCAGCCCGTCGGCATCGAGGTCGGTGGGCCGGGAAAGCCGCTCCGCCACCGGAAACGGGACGGCCCAGTACCCCGCGCCGCGGCACAGCGCGGCCGCCGCCTCCAGTTCCGCCGCGTCGCCACGAGGGTCGAGGTCCCAGGCGCCGAGCCCGTCCAGCACCGGCGCGACGAGGGCGCCCCTGCGCTTGGGCTCCCGTTCGGCCGCCCGGACCAGCTCGTCGCCTCCGGCCGCCTCGAACGCCCGCAGCGCCTGCCGTCCGTACTCGGCGGCCTCTTCGCTCAGGTCGATGTCCATGCCCGCCGTGCCCGTGCTTGCCGTGTCCGTGCGCGCCGTGTCCATGCGGCCGGTCACGATGCCAGGAGCGCTCGGGACAGCAGGATCTGCTGCATCTCGACGCTCCCCGACGCGACGGTGGACGCCCGGGAGTACCGCCAGTGGTCCTCCACCTGGAGGCGGAACCGGCGGGCCTCCGCGCCGTCCGGTGCGGCCGACGCGACGATCTCCATGAGCACCTCGGCGCTGTCCTGGTCGAGCCGGGTCACCGCGATCCGGTACGCCGCGGCGTCGCCGGGACGCACCGTCCCCCGGCTCTGCGTCGACACCACCTGGTAGGCCAGCAGCCGGGCGCGCCGGCAGTGCGTGAGCATCCGCGCCCATCGTCCGCGCAGTTCCGCGGGCAGGCCGGCCCACCGGTCGCCGAGCACCGACGGCGCCGCCCGCAGCAGGCGCTCGCAGCGAGCGTAGCGGGCGATGCCCACGCGCTCGAACGCCAGCACCTCCTGCACGACAGCCCATCCCTCGTCCACATTGCCGAGGACGTCGGCATCGGTCACCCGCAGGTCGCTGAAGAACACCTCGTTGAGGTGGTGCGGCCCCATCATGGACGGGATGGGCCGCACCTCCACGGCGGGGTCCGCCATGGGCACCAGGAAGACCGTCAGGCCGTGCTGCTTCTTGTCCCCCGTGGACGTCCGGGCGAGCAGGAAGCACCACTGGGCCATCGCGGCGTAGGAGGTCCAGATCTTCTGACCGGAGACGCGCCAGCCGTCGCCGTCGCCGTCGCGCCGCGCCGCGGTGCGCACCGCCGCCAGGTCGGACCCCGCGTCCGGCTCGCTGAAGCCCTGGCACCAGATGGCCTCGCCGCGCGCGATCGGCGGCAGGTGCCTGCGCCGCTGCTCCGGCGTGCCGTGCCGCATGATGGTCGGGCCGACCCAGTTGACCCCCATGTACTGCGCGCCCCTGGGTTCGTGATGGGCCCACATCTCCTCGCGGACGACCGTCTGCTCCCAGACCGAGGCGCCCCGGCCGCCGTACCGTTCGGGCCACGCCAGGCACAGCAGGCCGCGCGCGGCGAGCAGCCGGCAGAAGCTCTGCGCGACCTCCAGGTCGGCCGGATCGTCGGTGAACGCTCCGAGGAAGCCGGGTGGGACGTGCTCGGCCACCAGCCCGCGCAGCTCGCCGCGCAGGGCCTGGGCGGACGGCCCCATCGTGAAGTCCATGGCGTCGACGTTATTTCAATCCTTGAAAGGATTGCAATACTGAGTTTCCTTGTCCTGACTGGTTAGACTGGGGCGTCCGGTCCCCGAACCTGCACAGGAAGCCGCCTGCGTGACGACCACCCGACGCACCCGCATCCCCCAGCACCGCATCGCCGAGTCCGTCGCCGCCGAGCTGCGCACGCGCATCCTGAGCGGCGACGACGACTACACCCTCCCCACCCAGGACCAGCTGGTGCGGGAGTTCGGCGTCAGCTACCCCTCGATCAGGGAGGCCATCCGCATCCTGGAGACCGAGGGCCTGGTCACGGTCCGCCGCGGCAAGGTCGGCGGCGCCGAGGTGCACCGTCCCGACCGGTCGTCGGCGGCCTACCATCTCGGGCTCGCGCTCCAGGGCGGCCGGGTCACGCTCGGCGACCTCGCGGCCGGGCTGCGGATGCTGGAGCCGATCTGCGCCGCCGAGTGCGCCCGGCGGGAGGACCGCGCGGAGGCGGTCGTCCCGGTCCTGCGCGCCAACATCGAGCAGTGCACCGCGCTGGTGGACGACGGCGTCGCGTTCACGCAGCTCGCCCGGGAGTTCCACGACCTGCTCGTCGCGTTCACGCCGAACGCGACCGTCCGGCACGTCGTCGGCAGCCTCGTCGCCCTGTGGTCGGCGCAGGAGGAGGCGTGGGCCGAGGCGCTGACCCGGCGCGGCGAGTACCCCACCCGGGACGAGGCGATGACGGCCGTCCGCACCCACCGCCGGATCGTCGACGACATCGCCGCCGGGCGCGCCGGGGAGGCCGAGCGGCACGCCTGCGCCCATCTCAACGCGACCCAGGCGCTGCTTCTGGAGCACTTCGACGACGGCGTCGTGAACGCCGCGTCGCCCGCCGCCCGCCGGGCGATCCACTCCAGCCTCCCCGCGCGGCACTGACGGCTGGCCGGTCCGCTACCGGGCGGTCCACCCGCCGTCGACGACGACCGTCTGCCCGGTGACGTAGCTCCCGGCGTCGCCGGCGAGCCAGACGACGGCGCCGACGATGTCGTCGGCGCCGCCCTCCTTCGGCAGCGGCGTGTTGCGGCGCAGGTACTCGGCCGGGCGTTCGTTCTCGTAGAGCGGGCCGGTGATCTCGCTGCGGAAGAATCCCGGCGCCACCGTGTTCACCCGGATCGAATGCCGGGCCCACTGCACCGCCAGCTCGGCGGTAAGGCCCGACAGGGCGGCCTTGCTCGCGGCATAGGACGCTTGCGGGATCCCCGGGATGCCGACCCGGCCGCTGATGGACGAGACGTTGACGATCGAGCCCCGTCCGACGGCGCGCATGTGCGGGAAGACGGCCTGCGCAAGCAGGAACGGTGCCACCAGGTTGAGGTCCAGGGTCCGGCGGACGGCGTCGAGCGGTTCGGACTCGGCGCGCTCTTCGGTGAACATGCCTCCGGCGGCGTTGACGAGGATCTCCGGCGGCCCGAAGCCGTCGGCCACCGCGGGCACGACCGACCCGGCCATGCCGGCATCGGACAGATCACAGGCGACGGCGAGGCCGCCGATCTCCTTGGCGAGGCCGTCGAGCCTGTCCCGGCGGCGGGCCACCACGGCCACCCGGGCACCGAGCTCCGCCAAGGCCCCGGCGACCGCGGCGCCGAGCCCGGAGGACGCCCCGGTCACGATCGCCACCCGGCCGTCGAGGCCGAACATCCTCCGTGCGGCCGCGTCGCTGTCCGGCGCCACGCGGACCTCCCTTCCTCACAGAACGTCGGCCGTCACAGGACTTCAGTCGCGGGACAGCGCGTGCCGGGCGACGAGCACAGCCAGCCCGGCGCGTTGCACCTTCCCCATGGCGTTCACCGGCAGCGCGTCGACCTGCGACCAGATCTCCGGAACCTTGTAGGAGGCGAGCTCGCGCCGGCACGCCTCGGTGAGCGCCCCGGCGTCGAGCCGCGCACCGGAGCTCTGCACCACGGCGGCCACCCGCTGCCCGAGGCGCTCGTCGGGCACCCCGCACACCGCCACGCGGACGACGTCAGGGTGCGTCATGATCACTCGTTCCACTTCGAGCGGGTAGACGTTCGCCCCGCCCCGGACGATGACCAGCTTCTTGCGGTCCAGCACGGTCAGCCATCCGTCGCCGTCGACCGTCCCGACGTCCCCGGTCGGCACGGGACCCGGCTCCGGGGGACGGACGCGGCCCCGCTCCCAGTACCCGAGCAGCGGCGTCCACGCACCGGCCCATGGCCCGCCGGCGGCACCGCTCAACCGCAGTTCACCGAGCTCGCCCGCGGGGAGGCGGCGGCCCTCGTCGTCGTAGGCGGCGACGTCGAGGTGGGGCAGCACCCGGCCGCTCGCGCCGGGCCGCCACTCCTCCCCCTGCGGGTCGATCGACACGACGGTCGGCGCCTCGGTCAGTCCGTATGTTGAGCGGGGCACCGGCCCATGCGTTTCGGCGAACGCCCGGCGCAGCGTGTCGGGTGTGTCGCCGCCGCCGCTCCACACCTCCCGCAGCGAACCGAGGTCGAGTTCAGGACGCGCGGCGAGGTCGTAGAGCTGAGCGGGGGCGGCGTTCCACACCGTGACGCGCCGCGCGGAGATCCAGTCGGCGACGCCCTCGGCGTCACGCCGGTCCATTACGACCGCGCACCCGCCAGCCTGCGCGGTGAGCAGGGTGGACAGGACCATGAGGTTGAGGATCGTCAGCGGGAAGCTGTCGCCCTTGCGCAGTTCCGGCCCCCACCCACGGGCGGCGACGAGGACCGCACCCGGCAGGAGCAGGTTGCGCTGGCTGTGCACGACCGCCTTGGGACGTCCGGATGTCCCGCTGGTGAACGCGATCCCGGCCGGGGCGTCGAGGTCCGGCTCGACCCGCGGGGCCGCCTCGTCCCCGGCCATGAGCTCCGCCCACCGGTCGGGGTCGACACGGTCCGGGACGTCCAAGCGGCAGCGCGGTCCGGCCAGGACGACCGCCGGGTCGCAGATGCCGTGCAGCTCCTCCTGCTCGCCCGCCGCGAGGGCTTCCCCGATCCCCGCCCAGACGGCGCCGATCCGCTGGGCCCCGTGGAAGGCCGCGACGATGTCCAGGTCGTTGGGCAGGCATGCGGCGACCCGGTCGCCAGGACGCACGCCGAGCGACCACAGCGCGCCGGCCGCACGCCGGGCCTGGTCGTCCAACTCCGCATATGACCAGGCACCGGACGCCGCCTCGACCGCCGTCGCCTGCGGGCGCGCAGCGAGCGGGGCGTCGAGCACCGCGGCGATGGAACGGGGGAGGTCGGCTCCGGTCTCCCTGCTGCTCATGACCCTTTGATATCACTATCCTTGCAAGGATTGATAGCATCGCGATGAGCGAGGCGCGACGATCCGGTGGGAGTGGCCGATGCCAGACGAGCGTGAACGCCATCCGGGACCGCTGTCGGGGGTCCGGGTAGTCGACCTCACGGCGATGGTCATGGGCGCGTACTGCACCCAGATCATGGCCGACATGGGCGCGGACGTGATCAAGGTCGAGCCTCCCGCCGGCGACAACACCCGCTACATCTCCGTCGGGCCGGAACCGGGAATGGGCGGCGTCTTCGCCAACGTGAACCGGGGCAAGCGCAGCGCGGTGCTGGATCTGCGTTCCGGCGAAGGCAAGGACGCCCTGCACGGGCTCATCGAGCAGGGCGACGTGTTCATCCATTCGATGCGCGCGAAGGCGATCGCCGACCTGGGATTCGGTTATGACGACGTGGCGGCCGTCAATCCGTCGATCGTCTACACCAACTGCTACGGGTACGGCCGCCGCGGCCCCGACGCCGACCGCACCGCTTACGACGACACGATCCAGGCGGAATGCGGGCTGCCGTTCGTCCAGGAGCAACTGACCGGGCAGTCCGGCTATGTCGGGACCATCATGGCCGACAAGGTGGCCGGGATGACGGCGCTGTACGCCACCATGATGGCGCTTTTCCACCGCGAGCGGACCGGCGAGGGCCAGGAGGTCGAGGTCGCCATGTTCGAGACCATGGCGTCCTTCATGCTGGTCGAGCACGCCAACGGCGCGATGTTCACCCCTCCCCTGGGCCCCGCGGTGTACCCGCGCGCCATTTCACGCAACAGGAAGCCCTACCGCACCAAAGACGGCCACATCTCCGCGCTGGTCTACAACGACAAGCAGTGGTCGGCGTTCGTGGCCGCCGTCAGGCCGGAATGGGCGGACGAGCGGTTCACCACCCTCGAACAGCGGGCACGGCAGATCGACACCGTCTATGCCCTGCTGGCGGAGACCTTCACCCGGCGAACGACCCGGGAATGGCTGGACCTGCTCTGGTCGCTGGACATCCCCGCCGCGCCGGTCCGCACGCTCGACGACCTCTTCGACGATCCGCACCTGAACGCCGTGGGCTTCTTCGAGACCGTGGACACCCCGAACGGGCCGATGCGCTTTCCCGGCACGCCGGCCTGGTTCTCGCGGACGCCGGGCCGGATCGCCGGTCCCGCGCCCCGGCTCGGCGCCCACACGGCGGAGGTAGTGGACGGAACCCGGCGGCTCGGCGGACTCGTCAACGGCGAGAAGAACTGAGATGAGAACCGAAATGACCGGCACCGCGGAAGCCTTCGGCGCACGCTCCTGGCTGTTCGCCCCGGGCGACAGCGAAAGAAAGACGGAAAAGGCGGCGGCCTCCCCCGCGGACATCGTCCTCCTCGATCTGGAGGACGCGGTGACGGAGGAGCGCAAGCCCACGGCCCGGACGATGGTCGCCGAATTCCTGCGAAGCCGCCCCGAGGACGGCAAGGACCGGCTGTGGGTGCGCATCAACCCCCTGGACGGCCCGCACGCACTGGCAGACCTGGCCGCGGTGATGCCCGCCCGTCCCGGTGGCGTCATGCTCCCCAAGTCACGCGGCCGCCAGGACGTCGAGCGGCTCGACCACTACCTGTCCGCGCTGGAGGTCTCCGCGGGCACCGCGCAGGGCTCCACCAAGGTCATCGCGCTGGTGACGGAGACGGCCGAGGCCATGTTCACCACCGGCACCTACAAGGGGGCTCCGCGGCTGGTCGCCATGACCTGGGGCGCCGAAGACCTCGCCGACGCCGTGGGCGCCGTCGAGAACCGCACCGCCGACGGCGAGTACGGCTTCACCTACGAACTGGCCAGGAGCCTGTGCCTCCTCGGCGCCTCCGCCGCCGGGGTGGCGCCCGTCGACACCATCCATGGCGACTTCCGCGATCCGGAGGGGCTGCGCAAGCGGGCCGAGAGGGTGCGCCGCGACGGATACCGCGGCATGCTCGCCATCCACCCCGCCCAGGTCGACGTGATCAACGCGGCCTTCACCCCCACGGAGGAGGAGCTGGCCGCCGCGCGGGAGATCGTCGATCTGTTCGCCGCCCACCCTGGCGCGGGCGCCCTCGGCCACCGGGGCGCCATGCTCGACCGCCCGCATCTCGCCCGCGCACGAGCCCTGCTGGCCTCGGCCGGACGCGCATGACGGTCGGCACCGATGCCGCAGGCCTGGACCTGAGCCGGTTCCTGCGTCCCGGCGACCACATCGTCATGGGCCAGGCGTGCGGCGAGCCGACCGCACTGGTCGAGGCCCTGATCGAACAGGGCCGCGGCATCGGCGGGCTGTCGGTCTTCATCGCCACGAGCTTCTCCGGCCTCTTCACCCCGGACGCGGTGGACGGTCTCGCCGTGTCCAGCATGGGGGCGATCGGCGCGCTGCGCGCGCTGACCAAGGAGCACCGGCTCAGCGTGATCCCCTGCCATGTCGGCCAGGTCGGCCCGATGATCGAGGCGGGGCTCATCCCGTGCGACGTCGCGTTCGTGCAGGTCAGCCCGGCGGATGCGGGCGGAGATCACAGCCTCGGCCTCATCGGCGACCACGTCCTGGCCGCCGTCCGCAAGGCACGCGTCGTCATCGCGGAGGTGAACGAGCAGGTGCCCTTCACCCACGGTGAAGTGCTCCCCGCGGCACGGATCGACTGCGCCGTGCACGTCTCACGTCCGCCGGTCGAGGTCCCCCCGGCGAAGATCGGCGAAACGGACCAGGCCATCGCCGAGCACGCCGCCGCCTACATCGAGGACGGCTCGGTCATCCAGACCGGGGTCGGCGCCGTCCCCGGCGCCCTGCTCCGCCTGCTCGGCGACCGCAGGGATCTCGGCGTCCATTCCGGAATGCTGGGCGACGGCCTCGTCGACCTCGTAGAGGCAGGGGTCGTCACCAACGCGCGCAAGCCCATCGACCGCGGGGTCTCGATCAACGGCGCCCTGATCGGGACCCGGCGCCTCTACGAGTTCGCTCACCGCAACCCGCGGATCCGCATGTGCGCCACGGACTACACCCATGATCCGGCGGTGCTCGCGCGGCTGGAGAGGTTGGTGACCCTCAACTCGGCGATGGAGGTCGACCTGACCGGGCAGGTGAACGCCGAGCAGAGCGGCCCGGCCTATCTGGGCGGCACCGGCGGGCAGGCGGACTTCGTGCGGGCGGGCGCGCGCTCGCCCGGCGGGCACGCGATCATCGCGCTGCCCGCCACGGCCAGGCGCGGCACGGTCAGCAGGATCACCGCCGCGCTGTCGGGCCCGGTCACCACGGCCCGCAGCGACGTGGACGTCATCGTCACCGAGTTCGGCGCGGCCGAGCTCAAGGGGCGGTCGCTCGCCGAGCGCGCCCGCCGCCTCGTCGCCATCGCCCACCCGGACTTCCAGGAGGACCTGGCGCGGGAGGCGCACGCCATCCAGCGCCGAGGATTCTGATGCGGTCCGTCATGGGGCGGCCTCGTCGGGGGCGTAGCCGAGGAGGCCCTTGGTCTCCAGGTAGTCGTGGAAGCCGAACTCGCCCCATTCGCGGCCGTTGCCGCTCTTGTTGTAGCCGCCGAAGGGGCAGCCGAAGTCGAAGCCGTCGTTGATGGAGACCCAGCCCGCCCGGATGCGGCGCGCGACGGCGCGGGCCTGGTCGAGGTCGGCGCCCGCCACGTTGCCGGCGAGGCCGTACTCGGTGTCGTTGGCGATCTCGACGGCGTGGTCCACGCCGTCGTAGCCGAGGATCGTCAAGACCGGGCCGAAGATCTCCTCGCGGGCGATGGTCATGTCGTTGGTGACGTCGGCGAAGACGGTGGGCCTGACGAAGTAGCCCTTCTCCAGCCCGTCCGGACGCCCGGTTCCGCCGGCGACCAGCGTGGCGCCCTCGTCGATGCCCTTCTGGATGAGCGACTGGACCTTCTCGAACTGGGCGCGCGAGACCACCGGGCCCATCGCGACGTCGCCGTTGGGGTCGCCCACCGTGACCCCGGCCGCGGCCTCGCGGGCGATGCCGATGGCCTCGTCCATGCGCGACCCGGGCACGAGCATGCGCGACAGCGCGCTGCAGGTCTGCCCGGAGTTGCCCATCATGTTCGCGACGCCCGCAGCGACGCTCTCGGCGAAGGCCGCATCGTCCAGGACGATGTTCGGGCTCTTGCCGCCCAGTTCCTGGGTCACCCGCTTGACTCCGGGCGCGGCGTTCCTGGCGACCTCGACGCCCGCGCGCACCGAGCCGGTGAAGGAGACCATGTCGACGCCGGGGTGGGAGGAGAGCGGCACGCCCACGCCGGGGCCGTCGCCCTGGAGGAGGTTGAACACCCCGGCGGGAACGCCCGCGGCGTCCAGGATCTCGGCGAAGATCTGTCCGGCGGACGGCGCGTTCTCCGACGGCTTGAGCACCATTGTGCAGCCGGTCGCCAGCGCGGGGAACACCTTCACCGCGATCTGGTTCAGGGGCCAGTTCCACGGCGTGATCATGGCGCAGACGCCGATCGGCTCCTTGACGATCAGGGTGGCGCCGCGCCGCTCCTCGAAGGGGAAGTCCTCGAGGACCTCGATCGCCTTGGTCAGATGGCCGGCGCCGAGCCCGACCTGGAAGCCGTTGGCCAGCGAGGCGGGGGCGCCCATCTCCTCGGTCAGCGCCGCGGCGAGGTCGCCGGACCGCTTCTGATAGGCGTCGAGGATGTTCCGCAGCACCTCGATCCGGTGCGGGACGCTGGTCTGTGACCAGGCGGGGAAGGCGCCGCGCGCGGCGGCGACCGCCCGGTCCACGTCGGTGGCGGAGGCGACCGCCACCGTGCCGCAGACCTGTTCGGTCGCGGGGTTCACCACCTCCAGCGTCCGCGATCGCGCCGGATCGGCCGGATCGGTCCACCGGCCGTCGATGTAGAACTTCACGCTCTCGCGCATGGCCGTCACTGCATCCCTTCCGCGTACCAGGTCCGGAACTCGGCGTAGCTCGGCATCTCCTCCGAGTTCGCCTTCGGGTCGACCGCCACGTGGACGACCGCGGGCCTCCCCGCGGCGAACGCGCGCTTGACGGCGGGGGCGATGTCCTCGTCGCGCTCGACGTACTCGCCGTGGCAGCCGAAGCCCTCGGCGACCTTGTCCAGGCGGGTGTCGGTGCTCCAGTGCACGCCCGTCTCCGACGAGCCCTGCCCGAAGGTGCGCTTGTAGACGCCCACCTCCAGGCCCCAGGCGTAGTCGACGGCCACGACGCAGACGAGCGGCAGGTTCAGCCGCGCGGCGGTCTCCAGTTCCGCGATCTGGAACAGGAAGGAGGAGTCGCCGGTGACCAGCATCACCGGGCGGTTCCCGCCGTCGGCGACCGAGGCGCCGACGGCGTAGGGCAGGCCGGTGCCGAGGTGGCCGAAGTTCTGGTTCCACATCACGTCGTGCGGCTTGGCCTGCGAGTACGTCCACTGGAAGATGGTCGTGGCGCCGCCGTCGCGCACCATGATCCCGTCGGCCGGGAACACCTTGGTCGCCTCGACGACCAGCCGCGCGGGATGCACCGGCGACATGCCGGTCGGAGCGGTCTCCGCCAGTTCGGCGAGGCGGGCGGCGTCGTCGGCGATCCAGCCCTCCAGCTCCTTCGACGGCTTGCGCGGCGCGTCCTTCAGGGCGTCGACCAGTTGCGGAACGATCGCGCGCAGGTCGCCGACCAGCGGGACGTCGATGGGGCGGTTCACGCCGATCGCGGCCGCGTCCTGCTCCACGAGGATCCACTTGCGGTTGGCCTCGTTGCCGAGCCAGTGCCGTCCGCGCCCGTAGTGGACGGGCTCGCCGAGCTCGGTGCCGATGGCGAGGCACAGGTCCGACTTCACGACGGCGTCGACGGCCGACGGGGAGAAGCCGTAGGGGAAGGTGCGGTCCTCCAGGCCCCTGATGTAGGAGGTCCCGCCGGACGTCTGGACGACGGGGCAGGCCATCGCGTCGGCGAGCGCCTTGACCGGCTCCGCGGCGCGGGCGGTGTGGACGCCGTGCCCGACCAGCAGGATCGGCTGCTCGGCGGCGCCGATCAGCCGGACGGCCTCGGCGACCGCGTCGGCGCCGGCCGTCTGGCCGACCAGCCGGTACCGCTCGGGCGGCAGCGGCGGCGGAACGTCGAGCTCCTCCTGGATCACGTGCGACGGGTACTCGATGTAGACGGGGCCGGGCGTCCCGCTGAGCGCCCTGCGCAGGCCCTCGCGGACGATCTCGTCGGTCTGGTCGGCGTACTCGATGCTGGCGGAGTACTTCACCGAGTTCTCGAACAGGCCGGCCTGCTGGACGAACTGGATCCGCCCGCGCCGGACGCGCTGCTCGGTGATGCGGGCGCGCTGCCCGCCGAGGAAGACGACCGGCGAGTTCTCGACCTTGGCGCACATGATCGCCCCGGCGAGGTTGGCCATGCCCGGCCCGAGCGTGCCGACGCACACCGCGGCCTTCCCCGTCATCCGCGACACCGCCTCCGCCATGAACCCGGCGGACTCCTCGTGGTGCGGCGCGACGACCTTCCACCCGCGCTCCTCGGCGAGGTGGAACATGTGCACGAAGTTCGGGTCGGGAATGCCGAAGATCGTGTCGATGCCCTCGGCCTCGAAGAGCTGCAGGATGCGTTCGTAGACCTTCACCGTCATGGCGTGCCGCCTTTCGTGGCCATCGCGAAGCTGTCGCGGATGTGGTCGGCGTGGGCCGACGGGACGACCGGCAGGATCCAGGGGTCGGCCGTGTCCCTGATGGCGGCCATGTGCTCGCCGACCTGCTCGATCGTCCAGGACGGCCGGTACACGCCCGGGGTCTCGCCGACGAAGGCCCGCGCCACGCGTCCGGCGATCGCCACCAGCATCTCCCCGGTGATCGAGCAGGACTCGTGCGCGAGCCAGCCGACGGCGGGCGCCGCCAGCTCAGGCTCCATCGGCGGGTAGGCCGAGGTGTCGATGCCGCCGGCCATCCGCGTCACCGCGGCGGGGATGATGACGTTGCACTTCACGCCGTGTTCCGCGCCTTCGAGCGCGACCACGTTGGACAGCCCGATCGCGCCCGCCTTGGCCATGGCGTAGTTGGCGACCTGCTGGTTGCCGTACAGGCCGCCGATGGACGAGGTCAGCACGACCCGGCCGTACCCCGCCTCGCGCATGAGGGGGAACGCGGCCCGGACGACGTGGAAGGCGCCCCGCAGGTGGACGTCCAGGACGGCGTCGAGGTCTTCGGGCGTCATCTCCGTCAGCGGCGCCGGACGGTGGTTCCCGGCGTTGTGGACGAGCACGTCGATCCGGCCGAAGTGGCCGAGCGCCGTCTCGACGATCGCCCGCCCGCCCGCGGCCGTCGCGACGGACGCGTGGCTGGCGACGGCCTCGCCTCCGGCCGCCTCGATCTCCCGGACGACCTCCTCCGCGGGGCCGGGGTCGGTACCGGCGCCGTTCATCGCGCCGCCCGGGTCGTTCACGACGACCTTGGCGCCCTTCGCGGCGAGCAGCAGGGCATAGGCCCGTCCCAGCCCCCGGCCGGCGCCGGTGATCACGGCCGCCCGGCCGTCGAACCGGAGGTCAGCCATGGACCATGCCCTCCATGTCGCCCGCATCGCGCCACGCCCGCAGCAGGTCCTCCATCGCGTAGAAGCCCGGCCAGTAGGGCTCCCCCAGGTGCGACCGGATCCTCTTCTCGCCTTCGCCGTTGTAGTAACCGGGCGTGCACTCCCGCTCGAAGTTGCTGTTGTCGATCGCGGTCTCCTTGACCGTCCGGCACCAGCCGGCCTGCGCGTCGGCGGCCGGTTCCACGGTCGCGGCGCCGCGCCCGAGCGTCCCGCCGACCAGGTAGGCGATGTGCCTGGCCTGCTGCTCGAACATCGCCGTGGTGCTCGCGGTGACGCCGCCCTGCAGGAACCCCGTGAAGAACAGGTTGGGGAAGCCGTGGGTGGTGATGCCGTGCAGGGTGCGGTAGCCGTCGGCCCACCGGTCGTACAGCGACACGCCGTCGCGGCCGGCGAACGGCCGGATGCCGAAGCGGCGGTCGAGGTCGGTGGTGATCTCGAAGCCGCTGGCGAAGACGACGCAGTCGACCTCGTGCTCGGCGCCCTGGGCGACGACGCCCTTGGCGGTCATGCGCTCGACGCCCTTGGTGGCCGACACGTCGACCAGGGTGACGTTGGGGCGGTTGAAGGTCGGCAGGTACTGGTCGTTGAAGCACGGCCGCTTGCACAGGAAGCGGTAGTAGGGCTTCAGGGCCTCGGCCGTCGTCCCGTCCTCGACGAGGGCGTCGACGCGCTGCCGCAACCGCTCCATCACCCGGTAGTCCACGAGCTCGCGCAGTTCCATGAACTTCGCTGGGTCGGCGATTGCGGCCCAGCCACCGGTCCGGTCCAGGTGCGCGGCCAGGTTGCGGCTGATCTCCGTCCAGCCGTCGCAGACCAGGTCCGGCTGGCCGGGGCCGAAGGCCTCGAACGCCGCGGTGTGGAAGTTGCGGCGCCGTTCCTCCTGCCAGCCGGGGCCCAGCGTCTTCGCCCACGCGGGGTCGGTCGGCACGTCGCCGCGCTCGTCGATGGTCGACGCCGTCCGCTGGAAGACGTACAGGTGCTCGGCGGCACGGGCGATGTGCGGGATCACCTGGACGCCGCTCGCCCCGGTGCCGATGACGGCGACCTTCTTGCCGGCGAGTCCGTGCAGCCCGCCGCTCATGTCGCCGCCGGTGTACGCGTAGTCCCAGCGCGCGGTATGGAAGGTGTGCCCCTGGAACTCGGTGATGCCGGGGATCCCGGGAAGCTTCGGACGGTTGAACGGCCCCTGGCACATGACGACGAAGCGGGCCCTGATGTCGTCCCCGCGGTTGGTGCCGATCCGCCAGCGTTTGCTCGTCCCGTCCCACTCCAGCGACTTGACCAGGGTGTGGAAGAGCGCGTTGTCGTAGAGGCCGAAGTGCTTGCCGATGCGCTGGCAGTGCTCGTAGACCTCGCTTCCGAAGGCGTACTTCTGCTTGGGCATGTAGCCGACTTCTTCGAGCAGCGGCAGGTAGCAGTAGCTGTCGGTGTCGCACTGGATGCCCGGGTAGCGGTTCCAGTACCAGGCGCCGCCGAAGTCGCCGGCCCACTCGACGACCCGCAGATCGGTGATGCCGGCCCGCTTGATCTCGGCCGCGGCGACGAGGCCCGCGAAGCCGCCGCCGAGGACCACCACGTCGATGTCCTCGGACATCGGCTCCCTGGGCTGGACCGGCAGGTACGGGTCGGACTCGTAGAACTCCGCGAACTCGCCCTCGGTCACCAGGTACTGGCCGCGCCCCTTGGGGTGCAGGCGCTTGTCGCGCTCGTACAGGTACTTGTCTCTCAGGGCGTCGCGGTCGACTTCAGGAGTCTGCGTCGGCGCGCACTCTTGCAGCATCCAAGGATTCCTCGGTTCGGGGGCGGTGACTCCGGGTCGTCCGCCGTCACGTCGATGGGGGGCCGTGTTCAGGCGAGGCCGCGCGGTGCGCCGGTGCCCATGTACTCGGCCAGGTTGTGGTGGAGGTTCACCACACTGCGTTCGCGGTACGGGTTGGGCTTGGGCCCGGAGAAGCCGCGCGACTTCATGCCCTGCTGGACCGCCGCCATGTTGGAGAAGTCCTGCGGCAGGACGGTGCGCCAGCCCGGGTCGTCCTGCGGCGTATGGATCCACTCGGTCTCCGGCTCCTCGCCGGGCGGGAACAGCTCGTAGACGGCGGCCTCGAAGACGCACTTGTCGGGGTCGTGCCCGTACGGACGGAACCGGTAGCAGAGCATGTTGTTCGGCGCGTGCCCGATCTGGAAGTTGGGGAAGATCTGCCACGCGGTCCCGGACCTCGCGGTGATCTCCGGCGGGACGGTCGGCCAGACCACGCCGCGCTCGGCGTCCCTCTTCCGCGCGGTGGCCAGCCAGTGCGCGAGCACCTCGTGGGCCGGGGTCTCCGCGGGCAGGTCCTTCACCAGCTCCTGCGCCGCCTCGACCAGCGTCCAGGTGGTGTTGGTGTTGGCGTTCTCCCAGGTGAAGTCCTGCAGCTCGGCCGTCGACACGCGAGGGTCGTCGCCGGTGCCGAGCCGCAGCTTGGCCTGGTTCTCGTCCATGTTCTTGGGGGCGTCGTAGCCGATGTTGCTGTGCCTGCCGTGCGACCTCGCCCAGCCGAGGAACCCGCCGAACTTCATGAACTCGGGGTGGGTGTAGGGGACGTGATAGGTCTCCATGAACGCCTCGAAGGCGACCTTCCAGTTGCAGTCGAAGACCAGCCAGCGCCGCCACCGGTAGCGCATGTCCTCCAGGTGGAAGGGGTCGAGCAGGGACGCCGCGGGTTCGAGGTAGTCACCCAGGGGCTCGCAGTCCGGATCCATGTTGATCCAGATCCAGCCGCCCCAGGTGTCGACCTCGACCCGCTTCAGGGCGATCCGCTCGTCGGTCAGCCCGCACGGCCAGTCCTCGCGCTCGGGGACGTGGGTGCAGTCGCCGTCGATGCCGTACCGCCAGCCGTGGAAGCCGCAGACGAACTGGCGGCCGTGGCCGCGGGCGTCGTGCGCGCCGGGCGGGGTGTCGACGAGCCGCCGGCCGCGGTGCGAGCAGACGTTGTGGTAGGCGCGGAACCGGTCCCGGGCGGTGCGCACCACGATGATCGAGTCGTCGGCGATGTCGTAGGTGAGCCAGTCGCCGACCTCGGGCAGCTCCTCGACCCGGGCGGCCTGCTGCCACACCCTGCTCCACAACCGGTCCCCCTCGGCGCGGGCGTACTCCTCGGAGACGTACGCCTCCACGCCGATCGTCATGGGCTCCGACAGGGGCTCGGCCGGGGCGGTTTCCGGGACGTTGTCGAGGGTCTCGCTCATGACTTTCTCCAACCCGCGTCGGGTATGCGTCGGGGAGATCGGGCAGGTGGCCGAGGCGAACGGCGTGCGGTCGGTGCGTGATAGCGGTCGGTGCGTGAAGGCGGCTAGTGCGTGATGGCGGCGCGGAAGCCTTCGTCCTTGAGGAAGAGGGACGTGTTGTCGGCGCCCAGATGGGTCCATTTGAGGTTGAGGCCGCCGTCGACCAGCAGCGTCTGCCCCGTGATGTAAGACGACAGGTCCGACAGCAGGAACAGGATCGCCCCCGCCTGCTCCTGCGGACGGCCGCGACGCCCCATGGCGATGGCGCGGCGGTCGCGCTCCTCGTCCTGGTCGACGTAGGTGCCCGAGGCCGGGGTCTCGGTCACGCCGGGCGCGACGGCGTTCACCCGGATGCCGTCCAGGGCGAGTTCGACGGCCATCGTGCGGGTCGCCGCCACCAGCGCGGCCTTGGCCGTGCCGTAGGCGATGTGGAACGGCGCGGTGTTCATGCCGCTGATCGACGACAGCGACACGATCGAGCCCGGACGGCCCTGCCCCTTCAGTTCGGCGGCGACCGCCTGGCTCATGAAGAACATCGTCTCCAGGTTCTGGTGGAAAAGGGCCCGCCAGTCGTCCCTGGTGACGCGCGTCGCCGGCATCCAGGTCGCGGGCGCGGCGCCACCGGCGATGTTGACCAGGCCGTGCAGGTCGCCGCCGGCCTTGGCGGCCTGCTCCATCACGGCCGCGACGCCGTCGTCGGCGGACACGTCGGCCGCGACCGGCACGACGGGCAGACCCTCCGCCAGCAGGGGCCCGATGTGCTCGTCGAGGTTCTCCTGCCGCCTGCTCACCGCGATCACGGTCGCCCCGGCGCGGGCCACCATGGCCGCCACCGCGGTGCCGATGCCGCCGCCGCCCGCGCCGGCGACGATGACGACGCGTCCGTCCAACCCGAGGAGATCGTGCTGCATGGCGGGGCTCACCCTTCCCTGTCGAGCTTGCGCAGTGCCAGGACGCTGCCGTCGGCATCGGCGGAGACGTAGAGGGTGCCGTCCGGCCCGGCGGTGAGGCCCGCGAACAGGCCCTGGGGTCCGCTGAACGGCGGCAGGCCCTTCAGCGGTTTGGGATCGACTCCCGGCGGCGGGCCGACCGGCAGGTCGCGCGCGATCGTGATCGGGGTCCTGCTGTGGAGGTCGACACTGATCAGCGCCTTCGCGCCCGCGTCGAGGATGAAGAGGGTCCCGCCGCGGACCGCGATGCCCTGCGGCGTGTCCAGCCCGTCCACCACGGTCTCGACGCCGGAGCCGGCAGCCGAGACCACGCGTCCGGCGCCGGACTCGGAGACCAGGCAGGTACCGTCGGGGCCGAACGCCACACCCATGGGCCGGTCCAGCCCCGCGGCCAGGGTCGTCACCTCGCCGCCCCGCACCGACACCACGCGGCCGGTGCCCAACTCGGCGGCCACCACGTCGCCGCCGGGCGCGACCGCCACACCGTAGAGCCGGTCGAACGGCTCGGTCTCCCCGGCCAGCACCCGGTGCTCGCCCCTCGCGGGCGTCCACCGCGCGATCTGGCCGTTGGAGGTGGTGACGACGAACGCGCCACCTCCGACGGCGGTCACCCCGCGGATGTAACCCGGCCAGCCCGGACTGAAGAGCATTCCCAGCACTTGGAGGCCGCTGCCGGGCGAGTACCTGTGGAAGTAGGTCCCGTCGGCGACGTACAGGACTCCGTCGCCATCGACGGTGAGGTCCAGCGGCCAGGTCAGCCCCTCCGGCAGCACCGCGCGGGTCCGGCCGCCGCCGAGGATCTCCGTGATCTGCCCGGTGAAGCCGGAGACGAACAGGCGGTCCCCCACGAAGGTCAGGTTGTCCAGGCCGGGTGCGATGGTGGCCAGGACGGTGCGCTCGCCGCTGCGGGGATCGATCCGGAGGACCTCCCCGCTGCCCACCTGGGTCGAGACGATGCGGCCCTGGGAGTCGAACTTCACCGCGTCCGGAACGCCCAGGTCCCCCGCCACACGCTCGGGTTCGCCGCCGTCCGGGTCGATCCGCCAGATGTCGTTGCCGCCCAGCGTCGGGTAGTACAGCTTGCCGTCCGGCCCGACCTCCATGGCGTTGGGCATGGGCAGGTTCTCCAGCAGCACCCGCGGCGCGCCGCCGTCCAGGTCGAGTTCCATCAGGCGCCCGCCGATCCGGCACTCGTTCACGAACAGCCGGCCCTGGTGGAAGGTGATGCCGTTCGCGCCCGGCAGGTCGTCCCGCACGACCCGCGTGGTGCCGTCGGCGCCCCGTGCGCTCACGCGCCCGTCGTAGTACTCGGTGATGTAGAGGTCGCCCAGCGGGCCGAAGTCGACGTCGTCGGGCGCGACGACGTCGCCGCCCTGGGCGCTGACGGTCTCCAGCTCGCCGGTGTCGACGTCGAGCGCGCTGATCTGGCTGCCGGCCACCTGCGCCACGTACACGCGGCCGTCCGGGCCGGTGCGCAGGCCGTTGGCGCCGAACAGGCGGCTCGGCGGCGTGAGCCTGTCCAGGCTCCACCCCTGGGCGAGGCCGACCGGGGCCGCGCCGGTGTACCGCGCCTCTGAACCCACCATGCTGACCCGACCTCCAGCAGCCGCGACGCGAGGATCACGCCTTATCGCAGTACGAGAACCGGACTCTCGTGTGTGGCGAATCTAACGACGAAGAAGGGTGAACGCAATAGTCTTGCAATCCTTGTAATGATGACGAGGTGATGCCTACGATGCGGGCCGGGCCGGTCCGTGGCAGGCGCGGCCATTCCCGCTGCGGCGCCCTCGGAGCCGGCGGGACGAGGAAGGGCGGGTCACCAGTGTTTTCGGCGATTCTCATCGAGAAGGGCGAGGCGGGCCATGCGGCCGCGCTCACCACCCTGGACGAGGCCGGGCTACCCGACGGCGACGTCACCGTCGAGGTCGCCTACTCGACGCTGAACTACAAGGACGCCCTGGCGATCACCGGCCGGTCGCCCGTGGTGCGCAGGTTCCCGATGGTCCCCGGCATCGATCTGGCGGGGGTCGTCACCGAGAGCGCCCATGGCGACTGGAAGGCTGGCGACCCCGTGGTCCTCAACGGCTGGGGTGTGGGCGAGAACCATTGGGGCGGCCTGGCCCAGCGCGCCCGCCTCAACGGGGACTGGCTCGTCCCGCTGCCCGCGAACTTCACGCCCCGGCAGGCCATGGCCATCGGTACGGCGGGCTACACGGCGAGCCTGTGCGTGAACGCCCTCGTGGACCATGGCGTGCGCCCCGACCAGGGCGAGGTCCTCGTCACCGGAGCGACCGGCGGCGTCGGCAGCGTCGCGATCGCCCTGCTGAGCAAGGCCGGCTTCGGCGTCGCCGCCGCGACCGGGACGGCGTCGGAAAGCGGCTACCTCCAGCGGCTCGGCGCCACCGGCGTTCTGGACCGCGCCGACCTGGCCGAAGCAGGCAAGCCGCTGCAGAAGGAGCGCTGGGCCGGCGTCATCGACTCCGTCGGCAGCCGCACGCTGGCGAACGCGTGCGCGCAGACCCGTTACGGCGGCACGGTCGTCGCCTGCGGCCTGGCCCAGGGCATGGACTTTCCCGCCACGGTCGCGCCGTTCATCCTGCGCGGCGTGTCGCTCATCGGCGTCGACAGCGTCATGGCGCCGGCCGCACCGCGCGCGGCCGCCTGGGAGCGCCTCTCCCGCGACCTGGACCCGGGAGCGATCGACGCGATCGCCCAAGAGATCGCTCTGGCGGACGCGATCACCGCGTCCGATCGGCTCCTCGAAGGACGGGTCCGCGGCCGCCTCGTCGTGGACGTCAACCGCTGACACTGCCATCCCCGATTCACCGACCCCGGCCTACCCCTCGGGAGCACCAGTGAGCACAGAGCCCGGCACGCCGGCACTCGACCTGTCCGACGTCGACCACCGCGTAGGCCTTCCGGTGGGCGGGGGCCAGCTGTGGGACCCGTGCAGTTCCTCCGACATCCGCCGCTGGGTGATGGCGATGGACTACCCCAACCCCCTGCACTGGGACGAGGAGTTCGCCCGCGCGTCCGCGTTCGGCGGCATCGTCGCTCCGCAGTCCATTGCGGTGGCCCTGGACTACGGGCACGGCGCGGCCCCCGCGTGCGTGGGGCACATCCCGGACAGCCACCTCATCTTCGGCGGCGAGGAATGGTGGTTCTACGGCTGCCGGGTCCGCCCCGGCGACAAGCTATTCCAGGAACGGCGCTTCCACGACTACAAGGTGACCGAGACCACGTTCGCCGGGCCCACGATGTTCTCGCGGGGGGACACCGTCCACACCAACCAGGACGGCACCCTCGTGGCGCGCGAACGGTCGACCGCGATCCGCTACCTCTACGAGGAGGCGCGCAAACGCGGCATGTACGAGAACCAGCTCGGCGAGATCAAGCGGTGGACGGCCGACGAACTCGCCCAGATCGACAAGGTGCGCCGAGCCTGGCTCGAATCGAACCGGATGGGCGTCTCACCCCGCTTCGAGGAGGTCGAGGTCGGCGACCGGCTGCCGCGCCGCGTCATCGGCCCGCACAGCATCGCGTCCTTCACCACCGAGTACCGGGCCTTCCTCTTCAACATCTGGGGCACCTTCCACTGGGTCGCGCCTCCCGGCGTCGAGGACCCCTGGGTCTACCAGGACCCGGGCTGGAGCGAGGACTTCCGCTTCGACGAGGAGGACGCCAAGATCGACCCGCGCAAGCGGGACGGGCTGTACATGGGCCCGTCGCGCGGCCATATCGACGCCGATCGGGCGAGCGAGGTCGGCATGGCGCGCGCCTACGGCTACGGCGCCACGATGGGCGCATGGTGCACCGACTATCTCGCCTACTGGGCCGGCAATGACGGCATGGTCCGCCATTCCAAGGCGGATTTCCGCGGGCCCGCGTTCGAAGGCGACGTCACGTATTTCGACGCCGAGGTCGTCGGCAAGCGGACCGAGTCGGAATGGGGCGTGCCGCTCGTCCAGGTGAAGCTGCGCCTCACCAATCAGGACGGCGGTGTGCTGGTCAGCTGCACGGCCGAACTCGAGCTGCCGTTCTAGCGCGGCCCGGAAGGCAGGCGATGAACGCCACGGCGAACACCGAATCCGCGCGATCCCTCTCGATCGCGGCGGGCCCGCCGCTGAGCGAGGAACCGGGGCTCGGCCCGCTCACCCTCCCCGGCTTCCTGCGTGAGGTGACGGAGCGGTACGGCGCGCGCGAGGCGCTCGTCCTGCGCGCGCCCGGCGGCGAAGCCACGCGCTGGACCTATGCCGACCTCTGGGAACGCGCGATGGAGGTCGCCCGCGCGCTGCGCGCGTGCGGCCTGGGCAAGGACGGGCGCGTCGGCGTCCTGATGACGAACCGCCCCGAATGGGTCGCGGCCGTCTTCGGCGTATCGCTCGCCGGCGGGGTCGCCGTCACGCTCAGCACCTTCTCCACGCCTCCCGAACTCGATCACCTGCTCCAGGTCTCGTGCGTCTCGGTGCTGCTCTTCGAGCGCACCGTGCTGAAGACCGACTTCGCCGCCGTCCTCACCGAACTCGAACCGGAGATCGGCAAGGCGGAGCCGGGCACGCTGCGGTCGACGCGCTACCCGTACCTGCGCCACCTGGCCATGGTCGGCGACGCCGCGCCGGACGAGACGATCGACACCTGGGACGCGTTCCTGGCCTGCGGCCTGCGGGAGCCGCGCGAACCCGTCGAAGCCGGCGCCGGAACGACACGTCCCAGCGACACCGCGGTGCTGTTCTTCTCGTCGGGCTCCACGAGCAAGCCGAAGGGCATCCTGAGCGCGCACCGCGGCGTCTGCATCCAGATGTGGCGCTTCCGGCGCATGTACCGGTTCGAGCCGGAGGACGACATCCGCGGCTGGACCGCCAACGGCTACTTCTGGTCCGGCAACTTCGCCATGGCGCTGGGCACGACCCTCGCCGCCGGCGGCGCGCTCGTCCTGCAGCCCACCTTCTCCCCCGCCGAGGCCCTCGACCTCATGGAGGCGGAGCGGGTGAACTTCCCGTTCGCCTGGCCCCACCAATGGGCGCAACTGGAAGCGGCCCCCAACTGGGCCGACGTGGATCTGAGAAGTATGCGTTTCGCGGACGCGGCCACCCCGATCGCACGGCACCCCACCGTCACCGCTCCCAAGTGGCACGAACCCGGCCGCGCCTACGGCAACACCGAGACCTTCACCATCAGCACCGGCTACCAGGCCGACACCCCACCGGAGGTGCACGCCGGCAGCAGCGGCAAGCCGCTGCCCGGCGTGACGTTGAAGATCGTGGATCCGCTCACCGGCACCGTCGTGCCGCGCGGCGAGCGCGGCGAGATCTGCGTCAAGGGCCCCACCCTGATGCTCGGCTACCTCGGCGCCCCGCTGGACGAGACCCTCGACGCCGAGGGGTTCTTCCACACCGGCGACGGCGGCTACCTGGACGGCACCGACCGCCTCTTCTGGGAGGGCCGGCTCACCGACATCATCAAGACCGGCGGCGCGAACGTCTCACCGCGCGAGGTGGACGAGGCCGCGGCCGCCCATCCCGCCGTCAAGCTGGCGCAGACCGTCGGCGTACCGCACGAGACCCTCGGCGAGATCGTGGTCACCTGCATCGTGCCCCATGACGGTACTTCCCTGACGGCCGAGGAGATCCGCGCATTTCTCCGGGAACGGCTCGCGAGCTACAAGGTCCCGCGCCATATCCTTTTCTTCCATCAGGATGAAATCGCCCTCACCGGCAGCGCCAAGATCAAGTCCAGCGATCTCCGCGCAATGGCCGCCGAACGAGTAGGAGGTTGACCCTTGAAGTTCGGCATCCTGTTCCGTCCGCAGGACCCGCCCGACGCGGCGAACATCGTCGGACGCTGGCAGGAGGTCCTCGCCGCCGCCAGGGTCGCTGAAGAGGCGGGCTTCGACGGGCTCTTCATTCCTGAGCACCACATGATGCCCGACGGGTATCCGCCCTCCCCGTGGGCGGCGCTGGGAGCGCTGGCGGCGATCACCGAGCGCGTCGAGATCGGCACGACGATCCATCTGCTGCCGTTCGAGCATCCGGTCCACGTCGCCGAGCACGCGGCGATGACCGACGTCATCGCCAACGGACGGCTCCGGCTGGGCTGCGGGCTCGGCAATTTCCCCTCCGAGTTCGAGCTGTACGGGATCGACCCGCGCTTCCAGGTGTCGCGCTTCGAGGAATGCATCGAGATCGTGCAGCGCCTGTGGGCCGGCGAGGAACTCGACTTCCACGGCAAGCACTTCGACGTCCAGGGCCGCATCACGCCTCTGCCGGTGGGGGCGCAATTGTGGCTCGGCGCGATGTCGGAGCCCGGCGTGCGCCGGGCGGCGCGCTTCGGCTGCCCGTGGCCGACCGATCCCCTGCACAACATCGGCGTCATGAAGGACTGGGCCGATACGTACCGCGCCGCCGGGCGGGAGTACGGCACGTCCGACAAGCTCGGCGTCCACCTCCTGCGCGACGGCTGGGTGGCCGATTCGCTGGACGAGGTCGAGCGCACCTGGTGGCCGCACATCCGCGCCGATCACTGGTTCTATTTCGAAAAGGTCCCCCGCTGGGTGGCCGAACGCGAACCCTTCCTCCAGGACGTCGCCGGCGAAGCGGACTTCCATTTCGACCGCCACCGGATCGATCGCCTGATCGTCGGCAACCCCGACGACTGCGTCGCCTCCATCCGCGCCTTCCAGGAGGCGATCGATCCCGAGTACCTGATCATGTCCTTCCGGATGGCTTCGGGACCGGGCCACGAGCAGGAACTGGACTGCATCCGCCGCTTCGGCCGCGAGGTCATCCCCGCCTTCCGGAGCACGTAGACGCGCATCTGACGGGCTCGCCGTCGCAGACGGGGCCGTGTCGCCGCGAGGTGACGCCCCGGCTCGCATGGAGGCGTGCCGGGGCGCGCTGGGTCGTTCGGGCCTGCGACGGGTTCAGACGTCCCGGGTCGTCAGGAGGCGCTTGATGAGCGGGACGGAGCCCGCGATGCGGACGGCGGCGATCGGAAGGGCCAGGGCGCCGACGCCGGTGACCATGGCCACGGGGAACATGCCGCCCACGCCGATGGCGATCGCGGCCCATCCGGACACGGCGCCGGAGCGCCACAGCGCGACGGCGAGGAGGATCGCGCCGGCGAAGTACAGCGGGAACAGGGCCAGCGGTGCCAGCGGCGGGCTGTCGAGCCGGGTGGCGAGCCGGTCGAGCCCGCCCTGGTCGGCGATGCCGTTCATCAGGACCAGCGGCATGCTCAGCATCGCGTTGGCGAGCATGGCCGTGAGGCCGAGGAACGAGCAGGCCAGCCCCGTCCCGGCGAGGCGCCGGGAGCGGCGGGCCGCGACGGCGAGCGCCGCGGCCGAGCCGAACATGAACGGGAACGACGCGGCGGCCAGGTTGAACGACAGCATCGCCTGGCCGTGCCGGGTGTCGATGACGTGGTGGTCGGGCAGGGCGCCGTTCCAGAGGTCGGGCAGGGTGGCCAGGGCCAGCGCGATGAGGGCGGGGCCGAGGACGAGGCTGATGGCGGCGAGCAGCGATCCCATCGGGCGTCCGGTGCGGGGTGCGGTGCCGGCGGTGGTGGCCGAGAGAGTGTTCATGCCTCGACGATGCGGTGCGCCGGGACGGCGGGTCATGGGTGGCCGCCCTCGTTCCCGCTCCGGGTTTTCCCTGACGGGACGGCAGGGTCCGCCCTCTTGCCCGGCCCTCGGGCGGAAGGGACCATCCAGGGGTGGCCACAGAGGACGGTCTCGCGGCGCCGGAGGGCTCGGCGGGCCGTGACGCGCTGCGCGCGGCCGGCTGGGTGATCGGGACGCTCGGGGCGCTGTCGGGACTGCTCGGGCCCGTGCTCGCCCGATCCTGGGATCCGACGTCGCTTGTAGGGATCTTTAGCGGGTCCGGCGCGTGCGCGCTCGGGGCGGTGATCCTCGACCGCCGTCCGGCGAACCGCTGCGCCTGGGGCTTCCTCGCGGGCGGGGTGCTGCTGGTGGCCTTCAGCCTCTGCTACAGCTGGGCGGCCGGGCAGGTGCGGGCCGGAGTCACCACGCCGCGGGTCGGCACGGCGGCCGCCGTCGCCGAGATCATCGGGACGCTGGCGGGCGGGTCGCTGCCGCTGTTCCAGTTCCTGTTCCCCGACGGCCGGCTGCCGTCGCCGCGGTGGCGTCCGGTGTTCGCGTGCTACCTGGCTGGCTGGCTCGCCGGTGCGGTGGCGGTCGCGGTCGCGCTGTGGCCGCACCGGCTGCCCGGCATCGTCGCCGACAACGGCCCGGTGCCCATCGCCGTCCCCGCCGAACTCGACGGCGCGCTGCGGGTGATCGGCGTCAGCGAGGCGTTCGCCGCGGTGTCCATGCTGCTGGGGGTGGTGGCGGTCGCGGTTCGGCTGCGCCGCGCCAGAGGCGCCGAACGCGCCCAGATCCTGCTCGGCCTGTGGGGCCTGGCGATGACGGCCCTGCTGATCGCCGCGACGGCGCTGCTGGCCGGGCTCGGGGCGGACGGCGCCGAGAACGCCACCTCTCTGGTGGCGCCCGTCCCGCTGCTGGCCGCCGTGACGGTCGCGATGCGCCGCCACCGGCTGTTCGACGTGGAACGCCTGGTCCGCCAGACCATCACCTACACCACGATCACCGTGCTGCTGGTCGGCCTGTACGCCGGGACCGCGATCGGACTGGGCACGCTGGCCGGGGCGCTGGGCCTCGGCACCGGGGCGGCGGTGGCCGCGGCGACCCTCGCGGTCGCCGGCGCGTTCCGTCCGTTGCTGCGGCTCGTCCGCGGCGTGGTCGACCGGCGTTTCGACCGCCGTACCTGGCTGGCGGTGCGGGCCGTGGAGGACTTCACCCGGCGGCTGCGGTCGAGCGAGGCGTCGCCCGACGATCTCGTGGCCGCCCTCCGCGACGCTCTCGACGACCCCACCGCCACCGTGGTCTACCTCGACGGTTCCCAGACGATCGACCTCGACGGCTCCCCCGCCGAGCCGGGACCGCCACGGGAAGCGCGGCTGCGCCGCGAGGTCCGAGCCGGCGGCGCCCCCGTCGCCGTCGTCGACCTCGACGGCCGCCTGGCCGATGAACCCCGCCTCGTGGAGGCCGCGCTGTCGGCCGCCGCCCTTCCGCTGGAGAACGCCGCGCTGCACGCCCGCGCCGCCGTCCGGCTGGCCGAGGTCGCCGCCTCGCGCACCCGGATCATCGAGGCCGACGACGTCAACCGGCGCCGCATCGAACGCGACCTGCACGACGGCGCGCAGCAGCGGCTGGTCGCGCTGGCGCTGCGGCTGCGGATGGCGGAGCGCGACCTCGGCGACCGCCGGGCCGCCGCGGTCCTGTCCGGCGCGGTCGCGGAACTGCGCGCGACCGTCGACGAGCTCCGCGAGCTCACCCGCGGCATCCTGCCGCCCGTCCTGACCGACGAGGGCCTGGCCGTCGCGCTGCGCGCCGCCGCCGCCCGCATGCCGGTGCCCGTCGCCCTGGACGTCACCTCCGACCGGCTGCCGCCGACCGTCGAGGCCACCGCCTGGTTCTTCGCCTGCGAGGGCATGACCAACGCGGCCAAGCACGCCGACGGCGCGGCGTTGGCGGTCCGCGTCCGACGCGCCGCGGCGACCGTCCGGATCGAGGTCAGCGACGCGGGCGGCGGCGGTGCGCGCCTCACCCCCGGCGGCGGCCTGCAAGGGGACCTGGACCCGGTCGCCGCCGTCGGCGTCCGCTTCGTCATGGACAGCCCGCCCGGCGGCGGCACCCGGCTGTGCGCGGAGCTGCCATGCGCATCGTGATCGCCGACGACAGCGTCCTGCTCCGCGAGGGGATCGCCCAGCTGCTCCGGCGCGAGGGCCTCACCGTCACGGCCGGCGTGGGCACCGCCGATGCCCTCCTGGCCGAGGTGGACCGCCACGACCCCGACGTGGCCGTCATCGACATCCGCATGCCGCCCACCCACACCGACGAGGGCCTCCAGGCCGCCGCGCGGCTGCGCCGGACCCACCCCTCCCTCGGGATCCTGCTGCTGTCCCAATGGGTGCACGCCGGACGCGCCCTCGACCTGTTCCGCGCCGGCGGCGCCGGACTCGGCTACCTGCTCAAGGACCGCGTCACCGAGGTCGACGACTTCCTGGACGCGATCCGGCGCATCTCCCGCGGCGGCTCCGTCCTCGACCCGGACGTCGTCGCCGCCCTCATCGCCGCCCCGGCCGAGACGACCCCGCTCCACCGCCTCACCGACCGGGAGCGCCAGGTCCTGTCCCTCATGGCAGAGGGCCGCTCCAACTCCGCCATCGCCGGCGGCCTCTACCTCGGCCGCAAGACCGTCGAAACCCACGTCAACGCCATCTTCACCAAACTGGGCCTGGAGCCCGCGCCCGACGACAACCGGCGGGTCCTGGCCGTCCTCACCTGGCTCCAGGCGCAATGACCTGTTCCCCACCCGGGGACGCCGTCGCCGCCGGTCCGGCCGCCCAGCTGGACAGCAGCTGGAGCGCGACCTCGCTCGCGCCGTCCGGAACCGGGGTCAGCGTGACCATGCGGCAGCGCGGATCACCGAGCATCTCGAAGTTCTCGTAGCTGAACGTGAGGACGCCGAGCGCCGGGTGGCGGAGGTCCTTCACACCGGACGTCCGCAACTCCACGTCACCGGCCGCCCAGAGTCCCTGGAACTCGGCGCTGCCCTCGCGGAGCTCGCCGATCAGGCCGGCCAGGTCGCGGTCGCCCGGATGGCGCGCCGACACGAGCCTCAGCTGAGCCGCCGTGACCGCGGCGATCTCGTCCCAGGCGACGTAGAAGTCGCGGGCGGCGGGATCGAGGAAGAGGTAGCGGGCGAGGTTGCGCCCTCCCCCGGAGGCGCGGCCGGCCAGCACGTCGCCGAACAGGCGGACGGCGAGCAGGTTGGCGGCCAGCACGTCGAAGCGGTCGTTGATGACCATGGCCGGGACGCGGTCCATCAGCGCGAGGAGCCGTTCCAGTTCGGGTCGCACCCCGTTCCCGGCCGGTTCCGCGGTGGTGCCGCGCCCGGGAGAACCGTTGAGGGGCGGGTTGGCGAGGGTCTCCATATGTGCCCGTTCGACTTCGTCGAGCGAGAGCGCCCGCGCGAGCGCGTTGAGCACTTCCGGCGACGGCCGATGCGAGCGGCCCTGCTCCAGGCGCTGGTAGTACTCCACGCTTATCCCGGCGAGCTGGGCCAGTTCCTCGCGCCGCAACCCCGGTACGCGGCGGCGCGTGCCGCCGGGCAGCCCAACGCTCTCCGGTGCCACGCGCGCCCGCCGTGACTTCAGGAAGCCTCCGAGTCCATCGCCCATGCCGTCAAGTATCCCGGCACAGCGGACGGTGAGGGTGGCCCTGCCGTTACCGGGATACGGTTTTCGATCCGGGTATTGACCGATCGATCGATCGATGTCCGGGATGGCGCATCGAGGAGGCCGGGATGAGCGGGAGCGCCGACGGGCCGCGGACGACGCACCCGCCAACGTCCGGCTGTCACAGGCGGCGCTGGAGAACGCCTGCGCCATCGTCGACCGTCCGGAGGAACAGCTCGCCGCCCTCATCGGCGTCCACATCATCATCCCGTCAAGCATCCGCAGATGGGCCAGTTGCTGCAGCAGGAACTGCATGCGCGCGACTGGTCCGACCATCCGGCGATCAGCGGCCAGCGCGTGCACACGAACCGGCTGTGGACCGGCGTCCTGACCCGCGGGGAGGCGGAGGGCGTCTTCACCTTCGGGTCGGTGTCACTGGCGCGGATCGCGCTGATGCGCTCGACCACGCTGGTGACCCAGTGGTACAAGGCCGGCGGCGTGCTCGGCCTCGACACGGTCACCGCCCAGTTCGCCGACCTGGCCCTCGGTACCGTCCGCGCCCACCGCGACGGCCGGCCGCTGCGCTTCGACGATCTCGAAGTCCCGTCGGTCGACCGGCTCGTCGAGGTGGTCGAGGAAGCTTCAGCCGCCCAGTTCTACCGCACGGCGTACGTCGCCCGCGTAAGCCTCGGGCTGTTCCCAGGCTGCGAAGTGGCCACCGGCGCGGTGTTCCACATAATCGCGAATGTTCAGGAACGCCTCGGCGTAGCTTCGCGGCTCCGGTTTGATGTCGCGCGGAAAGACGGAGAGCACGGTGGGCGTGTCGATCCGGTCGGGGAGGGCGACCGGTTCGGCATAGGTGGCGAAGGAGGTGCCGATCGTACCGGTGGCCCAGTAGGCGTTGACCCAGGTGAGAAGTTCGTCCGTAGTGAAGGCCGACTCGTCGGACCAGGACTCCAGCTTCTCGACGATCCACGCCGCGAGGCCGGCGGGCGAGTCGCCGAGGGCGACGGCGAGCGTGTTGGGACGCGTCGACTGCTCCGCGATGTACCCGCCCTCGGCCCGGAACCACTGCGCCGTCCGGCCGAGGTAGGCCGCCGCGTCCGGCGCGAGCTTCGCCGGGTCCGCCGCGAGCGCACGCTGCGGGGCCACGTTCGTAAGGTGCAGGGAGGCCACCCGCTCCGGGTGTTCGGCCGCGAGGAGTTCCGCGACGGTGCCGCCCACGTCGCCGCCGGACACCGTGTACCGCGAGTAACCGAGCCCATGCAGGGCTTCCGCGACAATCCCGGCGATCCGGTTGGCCGACATACCGGGCGTGGTGAGCGGGGCCGCGAAGGGGAAGCCGGGCAGCGCGGGAACCACCACGTGCATGTCCGCGAGCAAGGGCAGGACGCGCTCGAACCGCAGCACCGAGTCCGGCCAGCCGTGCAGCAGCACGACGACCGGGGCGCCGGGGTCCGCGGACCGCTGGTGGATCATGCGCAGGTTCGTGTCACCTGCCTGCACAGTCACCCAAGGGAACTCGCCGATACGGCGCTCGTGCACGCCCCAGTCGTACCCGTCCGCCCAGCGTTCTAGCAGTTCGTCGAGGCGGGCGGCGCCGATGCCGCGCGTCCCGTCGTCACTCCACGGGGTCGTGACGCGCCGCGTCCGCCGGAGCCGTTCCCGCATCTCGTCATCCATGTGCATCAGCGTACACATAATGTGTATGCTCGTACACATGACGTCGCGCAACGCGGCCGCCACCCGGCGGCGGATCCTGGAGCACGCGAAACGCCAGTTCGCCCAGCACGGGTACACGGCGATCACGGTCAAAGGCGTCGCCGACGCGGCGGGGGTGTCGCCCAACCTCATCACGCGCTACTTCGGCGGCAAGGACGGTCTCTTCCTGGCGGCGACCCGCGTGGAGATCCCGGTCTCCGACTCCTTCGACGGCGACCGCTCCGCGTTGGGCTCGCGCCTCGCGGCGAGCATCGTCCGACGCTGGTTCGGTGCCCCCGGAGAGGACCCGCTGCTCGTGCTGCAACGCGCGTCCGGCGAACGCCCGGAGGCGGCGGAGGCGCTGGCCGCCTTCCTCGACACGAACTCGCTGGAGCCGCTGCACCACTACCTGCGCGACAGCGGCCTGGACGACTCGGAGGCCCGCAGCCGGGCCGCGGCGATCGACGCCTTCGTGCTCGGCGTCTCGACCCGCCGCCGGGTCCTGCGCTCCGAACTCGGCGACCCCGCCGATCTCCAGGCCTGGCTGAGCACCACCATCCAACGCCTCGCCGACGGCTGATGCCCGGACCGTCCTCGCGCCGACCGAGCTCGGTGCCGTCAAGCCCGACCCCGCCGCCTTCATCGCCATCGCCAACGGCGGACGAGACGGTGCTCCGCATCGAAAAGCTCACCGGCCTCCCCGATAAGGTGACCACGAGTCACCCGGACCGAGGACGGCGTGGGGGCCTGAGTGGTGGACGGCGGTCGTGAGCCGCGCTTCGAGATCCGTTTCTGCGCCGCCGAGGGCGGGGTGCGGATCGCGTACGGCACGGTCGGCAACGGGCCCCTGCTGATCGTTCCTCCGGGCTGGATCAGCCATTTGGAATTGTTGTGGCAGGACCCGGCCGTCCGCGCGTTCTTGCTTCCCCTCGCCGCGCACCGAACGGTCGTGCTGTACGACAAGCCCGGCTGCGGACTGTCCGATGCGTGGCCATGCCGCCAGACGGTGGACACCAACGTGCAAGTGCTGCAGACGGTCGCCGACCATCTGCGGCAGGAGCGTTTCGACCTGCTGGGCATCTCGACGGCCGCGGCGGCGTCGCTGGCCTTCGCCGCACGGTATCCCGAGCGCGTCGGACGCCTGATCGTCTACGGCGGCTACGCCGACGGCCGTCAGGTCGCCTCCCCGCAGGTCCGGGAGGCCGTGCTCGGCCTGGTGCGCGCGCACTGGGGGCTCGGCTCGGACGTGCTGGCCGACATCTTCATGGCCGACGCCGCCGCCGACGCCAAGGCGCATTTCGCCCGGTTGCAGCAGGGCACGGCCACCGCGGAGTTCGCCTGCGAGCTGCTGGAGCAGTGCTACGAGGCGTGCGTGGAGGACCAGCTGGACAGGGTCGTGACACCGACGCTGGTGCTGCACCGACGCGGCGACCGGGCGATCCCGTACCGGCTCGGGCGTGACCTGGCCGCGCGGATCCCCGGCGCGCAACTGGTCACGCTCCCCGGCCGCAGCCACTTCGCCTGGGCCGGCGACTCCGCTTCGGTGGTCCGCGCCGTCCTGGAGTACCTGGGCGAGAACGCGGGCCCGCCGGAGCGGCACGGCCCGCCGTCCACGGACGATGTGCTCACTCCCCGGCAGCTCCAAGTCGCGGCCCTGGTCGCGGACGGGCTGAGCAACCGCCAGATCGGCCGGCGCCTGGGCATCAAGGAACGCTCCGCCGAAGGCCACGTCGAACGGATCCGCCAACGGCTCGACGTCCGCTCCCGCACCCAGATCGCCGCCTGGTGGGCCCGGCGCGACCGTTGAGGTAGCGGACACAGGTAGAGCCTGGCGTAATTCCCCGCCTGACAGGACGCCGTGCGCCGCCGGATCCTTCAGAGACCACAACCCATCGCCAGTACGGTCGACCTTCCTATTGGCGGCATCCTTAACGAGGAGCGGCACATGTCCGACACCACTACGTTGCCGGCACCGAGCCCCAACCCGGTACGCGGGCGCCTGAACTCGGTGTTCTTCGCGCTCATGGCCGGTTACATCAACCAGCGGCTCGCCGGCCACAAGCGGGAGATCTTTCCCCGCACCGGCGGCGTCGTCGCCGAGATCGGCGCCGGCAACGGCCCGAATCTGCGCTTCCTGCCGCCGAAGACGACCGTGCACGCCATTGAACCCAACCCGTACTTCCATCGGCGCTTGGAGCGTACGGCCGCCGTCCACGGCATCGACCTGACCATCCATTCGGTGCCGGGCGAGGCGATCGACCTGGACGACGCGAGTGTGGACACCGTGATCTGCACCTGGGTGCTCTGCACCGTCCAAGACCCGGCCCAGGTGCTCCGGGAGATCCACCGGATTCTGCGGCCCGGCGGCCGGTTGGCGTTCATCGAGCACGTCGCCGCGCCGCACGGCACCGTCCGGCGCATCCAGCGGCTGGTACGCCGGCCGTGGCAGTGGGCCTTCGAGGGCTGCCACACCGACCGCGACACCGCGGCCGCCATCCACGCGGCCGGATTCGTCTCGGTGAAGATCACCGAATTCCAGTTCCGTTCCAGCTTCGTCCCGGTCCGGACCCAGATCGCCGGCCTCGCCGTCCGCTAGGAGACTTCGCTGAACGTCCGGCGGTAGGCGCCGGGGGTGGTGCCGAGGCGCGCCCGGAAGCGGCGGCGTAGGTTGACCGCCGAGGCGAGGCCGACCCGGGTGGCGATGGCCTCCACCGGAAGGTCGGTCTGTTCCAGCAGTACCCGTGCCGCGTCGAGGCGCTGGCCGAGCAGCCACTGTCCCGGGCTGACGCCGAGCTGCCGGGTGAACTGCCGGGCGAGGGTGCGGCTCGACAGCCCGGCGCGTTCGGCGAGCCGGGCGACGGTCAGTCGGCTGTCGAGCTGGGAGGCGGCCCACTCCAGCAGTGGCGCCAACGACCCGTCCGCCTTGGCCGGGACGGGCTGGGCGACGTACTGCAGCTGGCTGCCCTCCCGGTGCGGCGGCAGCACCATGTTCCGGGCGATCCGGGCGGCGTATGCCGCGCCGTGGTCGCGGCGTACCAGGTGCAGGCACAGGTCGATGCCCGCACCTGATCCGGCACTGGTCGCCACGTCGCCGTGGTCCACGTACAGCACGTCCGGGTCTACCTGCACCTCGGGGAAGGCGGCGGCGAGCTGGGCGGTGCGGCGCCAGTGGGTGGTGGCACGGCGGCCGTCGAGCAGTCCGGCGTGGGCGAGGACGAACGCCCCCGTGCAGATGGAGACGATCCTCGTCCCGCGCCGGTGGGCGGCCCGCAGCGCCTCCGTGACGGCCGGCGGCACCGGTCTGCCAGGCGGCTGCCAGCCGGGGACGACCACGGTGTCCGCCTCCTGCAAGGCCGTCAGGTCCGCGTCGACGAGGATCGGGTAGCCGGCGGTTGTCTGCAGGGGGCCGGGGCTTTCCGCACAGATCCGGAAGTCGTAGTGGGTCGGCGCGTCCGGCGGGACGGTGCCGAAGACCTCGGCGGCGCAGGCGAGTTCGAAGGGTGACTGGGGCGGGCTGAGCAGGGCCACCACCCGATGACGGTCCATGGCAGAAACATACCCATAGATGTCTTTCTGGACTCTCGGCTGCGACGCGGGCACCGGGGCACCGTGGTCCCATGAGCGAAACCACTGAGACGGGCGTGCGGAGGACCGCGGTTCAGGTCGACGGCGAAACGGCCAGCTACCTGACCGCAGGACAGGACGGCCCGGTCGTGCTTCTGCTGCACGGAACGTATTGGAGCCGGGTGTGGCTGCCTGTGCTGGGCCGCCTCGCCGAGGCGGGGCTGCGGCCCCTTGCGGTCGATCTCCCCGGACTCGGGCGCTCCGGAGGCGAACTCACCCCGGAGACGGCCACGGTCCCGGCTCTTGCGGAGTGGGTGGCGCGATTCGCGTCCGCGCTGGAGCTTTCCGGGCCGATCGCCGTGGCGGGCCATGACATCGGCGGCGCCGTCGCGCAGCATCTGCTCGTCCACGATCGGCTGGACGTGCCCCGGCTGGCCTTGGTGAACTCGGTCCTCTACGACTCCTGGCCGGCACCCCATGTGGCCCGGTTCCGGGGCGCGGCGGCCACCGCCGACGAGGTTCTCGCCGCCCGCCGGCAGGCCGTGACGGCGGCGTTGGCCGGTGCCGCCACCGAAGAGCGGATCGCCGACTATGTGGACCCGTGGACCGATCCGCGGGTCCGCCGCTCCTGGCTGGCCATGGCAGGCGCAGCCGACAGCCGCTACACCCTTGAACTGGTTCCCGCGCTACAGCGGTCGACAAAGCCCAAGTTGCTGATCTGGGGCGAGGACGACGGCTTCGAGAAAGTGGAGTACGCCGAGAAGTTCGCCTCAGAGATCCCGCAGACCACGCTCATACGTATCCCTGACGCGGACCACATCCCGACCGAGAACGCCCCTGACCAGATCGCCCGCGCCCTCATCGATTTCTTCACGGCGTAGAGGCAGCAGGCCAAACAGGCGTCTTGGTGGACGCTCGGGGCGCCACCACCCAAAAGCTAGGAGATCAGTTCGTCCGCTTGGGCGTCTCCGTCCTGCCGGCGGTCGTAAGCCTCCTGCGCCGCGACGATTCCGGAACCGTGGCGTTCGAACCAGGTGCTGAGGCCCTGCAGCGACAGCCGGAGCCCCCGCCCGCTGTCGGTGAGCGGCTCATCGACTGGGAGCAGGGCACCCTGTCCCACTGGGGAGACCCCGACCAGCCGCTCGACCTGACCTCGGTCGCGGACAGACCTGCGCGTGGAGATCACCCGTCAGGCGGCCCTCACCGACAACCCGTTCGACTACGTGGCGCTGCAGTACCAGTGGCATGGTGAGCAATCGCTGACCGACTTCGTACGCGCTACCGCACCGGCGCTCTGACGCGCGGCGTCCGGTAGCGCCGAGGTCGGTCGGCTCAGGCCCGGGCGCCGCCGTCGACCCGCAGGACCGTGCCGGTCACGTAGGAGGAGCGGTCGCTGAGCAGCCAGGCGGCGGCCTGCGCGATCTCCAGCGGATCGGCCGCGCGGCGCAGCGGGGTGTGCGCGGTGAGCCGCTCCCGGAGGCCGGGTGATTCCTTCTCCCAGGTGCTGATCATCTCGGTCGCCGTGTTGCCGGGGGCGATCGCGTTGACACGGATCCCTTCCGGGCCGTAGGTGACGGCGGCCGACTCGGTGAGGCTGTTGACCGCCCGCTTCGTCGCGCCGTAGGCGGGCAGCTCGGGGTTGGCCATCAGGCTGCCGACGGAGGAGTTGTTGACGATGGCGCCCGTCCCGGCGGTGGTTCGGATGGCGGCGATCTCGGCGACCATGGCCAGCCAGACGCCCTTGAGGTTCACGTCGTAGATGGAGTCGAAGTCGGCCTCGGACATCTGGTCCATCGGGCCGGGCCGCTGAATCGCCGCGCCGTTGTTGAAGGCGATGTCGAGCCGGCCGTACAGGCTCACGGTGCGGTCCACGGCGGCGCGCACGCTGGTCGCATCGGCCAGGTCGCACACCGCGTACTCCGCGGTGCCGCCCGCCGCCCGGATCTCCTCGGTCACCGTCTTCAGCTGGGCCTCCGTCCGGGCCGCGAGAAGCACGCGGGCGCCCTCGCGGGCGAACAGCCGGGCCGCGGCGGCTCCGATGCCGCGTCCGGCACCGGTGACGAAGGCGACCTTGCCGGCCAGCAGGCCCAGGGCGGATGTGCTGGTGATGGGTGTGTTCTCCATGGCAGCAAGCCTGCACTCGTACATGTGGGCTATTCAGGTACCGCCAGTGCCTGGATGGGCTCGGCGCGCGGGCCACACTGGGAGTGTGGATCGACGAGAACTGGCCGACTTCCTGCGCAGCAGGCGCGAGCGGATCACCCCGGCCGACGTCGGGATGCCCGCCGGCCGGCGCCGCCGCACCCCGGGACTGCGCCGCGAGGAGGTGGCGCAGCTGGCGTACATCTCGACCGAGTACTACACGCGGCTGGAGCAGGCCCGGGCGCCGCACCCGTCGCACGAGGTGCTGGCCGGACTCGCGCGGGCCCTGCGCCTGTCGGACGCCGAGCGCGACCATCTCCACCACCTCGCCGGCACCCCGCCGCTCCCGACGGCCAGGCCCTCGCGCGAAGTACGGCAGAGCATCCTCGACCTGCTGCACCGGCTGCCGCAGGCCGCGGCGACCGTGACGTCCGCGACCTTCGAGATACTCGCCTGGAACGATCTGGCGGCGGCCCTCATGGAGGACTTCTCCGCCCTGCCGCGGCGCGACCGCAATCTCGTCCGCCGCGTCTTTCTCGGGCCGCACGCAAATGGGCACCGGCTGTATGGAGTGTCGGACGCGGACGCGTTCGCCCGCACCGCGACGCAGCGCCTGCGCGCCGCCGCCGCGCGCTACCCCGACGAACCGGAAGTGGCCGAGCTGGTGGCCGAACTGCTCGCCGGAAGCGAAGACTTCACCCGCCTATGGAATTCCCACGACGTGTCCGCCGAGCCCACCCTTTGCAAGACGTTCCAGCACCCGCTGGTCGGCCCGGTCACCGTCAACTGCGACGTCCTCGACATCACCGACCGCGACCAGCAGGTCGTGATCTACACCGCGGTCCCGGGCTCGCCCTCCGAGGAGGCGCTACGGCTGCTGTCGGTCATCGGCACGCAGCGCATGGACGTCAGCCATTGAGCCTCACTTCCGCGTCCCCTGGTCAAGAGGCCGCGATTCAGGTCGGAGATGCGACCCGCGATGAGCGAGATTCCCCGCCGGCGTCCCGGTAGGCCGTTGTTGTAGCGGCCTACCGGGACGGCGGTCAGGCAGGTCGGGCGACCACCTCGCCGCCTCGCGCGGGTGCGCGTCCGGCGCGCAGCGGGAAGGCGATGAAGACGGCCACGACGCACGGGACCACGCCGAGCAGCAGGTACGCCAGGCTGAAGCCGGGATCGGTGAAGACCTGCGGGACGTCGGAGACGACCGTGCCGCGCCCGGGCACCGTGGTGACCGTCTGGAAGGGGTGGGCCGCCAGGATGGAGGACAGCAGGGCGCTGGAGACGGCGATGCCGACCGAGCCGAAGACCGAGGCCATCGCCGTGACGATGCCCGTCTGCCTGGCGGAGACGGAGTCGATGAGGATGTTCGGGAAGGAGGCCAGGTGGAATCCGGTTCCCAAGCCGAACAGGACACCGATGGCGACCTGCAGCTGCCAGGTGGAGTGCCAGTTGATCCACAGCGCGCAGGCCGCGCCGGTCGAGACGACACCGATGATCAGCGGGATCCGGGCGCCGATCCGCCGGCAGAGCCAGCCGCACACCATGCCGAACACCATCGAGAACACGGCGGTCCAGATCGTGATGTGGACGGCCATGTCGAGGACCGAGTAGCCCGCCCCGTAGCTGATGTCGCCTCGGAAGCTCATCATTTCGGAGATGACGGGCACCGGGGTGTGGCTCTTGGCGGCCGCTCCCTCCACGATCTGCTGCTTGAGGTCGCTCTCCTTCGGCGTCTGGAACATGTACGGGACCAGGATGGAGATCTGCGCCTGCACCGAGGCGAGGAGGAAGGCCACGGCGTAGATGATCGATACGGCGGGCATGCGGAGGACGCTCAGGTCCAGCATCGGCGCGGCGGCCCTGCGCTCCCACGCGAAGAAGGCGGCGAGGATCACCAGGCCCGCGGCCAGGTAGGCCAGGGAGCCGGCGTCGCTCCAGCCCCAGCTGCTCCCCTCGCTGAGATAGATGAGCGTCACGCCGATGCCGACCCCGAACAGCACCGCGCCCACGACGTCGAAGCGCTGCCGTGCGCGCAGCGGTGACTCGGGGACGAGGAAGGCGACGAGCACGGCCAGCACGGCGGTGTAGATGGTGAGGAACCAGAAGACCGACCGCCAGCTGAAGTGGTCGGTCATCGCGCCGACCACGGGCGGACCGATGATCGCGGCCCCGCCGACCCCGCTGCCGATGACGGCCACGGCGATGGGGACCCACTTGCGGGGCATGATGTCGCGCAGGAGGCCGTAGTTCACCGCGACCATCCCCCACGACACCGCCTCGATGCCGCGTCCGGCCAGGAAGAGGGGCCAGCTGGACGTCAGCGCGCACAGCAGCGAACCGGCGACGAACAGCACGGCGCACGCCAGCAGCAGGACCTTCTTGCCGTACATGTCGGCGGTCTTGCCGATGATGGCGATGGTGGCGCCGCTGACGACGCCCTGGATGGTGAGGATCCAGGCGATGTTGTGACCGGAGTTCGGGAACGACTGGCCGATCTTCGGCATGACCGCGGAGACCATGAGCGACTGGAGCGGCACGATCTCGGTCAGCAGGACGAGCAGGGCGAGAACGGCGACCAGGCGCAGCCGCGAGGCACCGGTGAGCCGGCCGGCGTCCTCCTCGGCCGCCGAGGGCGGGCCGGGTTCGCGGCCCGTTTCCGAGGCGGCGATTTCTTCTGTCATGAACTTCCTCCGCTCCTGCGGGAGATGACCGCCGCGGGAATGCGGCGGCCTTCCGGGGGTGGGCAGCGTCGGGTCCGGCCCGTACCGGTTACCGGTGCGGCCGTTCGCCCGAGCGCTCGGGAGCAGTCACGTTGGAGAGCGCCACAACGAGATCGACGTTGCGGCCGGGAAACGCGGCGGTGTCCGCCGCGGCTTCGAGAACCTCGGTTCCCTGGTCGTCATGCGCGGTCCGGATGCCGGGACGCCCGGTGTCCCCGTCTCCGGATCCCCGCGGTCATATGGTAACTTCGATATCGACTTCGATATTGCTGGGCCGACGAATCCACGTCAAGACCCAGCGGACCACCACTTGAGCGTCGACCAGAGGCGTCTGAGCACACATTCGCCTGCCAGGGGCCGCCCCCGTCCGAGACGAACCACCGACCGGGCACGAGCCCGCAACCGCCCTGGAGGCCTCAATGGACATCGGTCTGCATCTCGGCTCCGTCAACCCGCGATGGTGGGCGGAGGTCGCCGAGGAGGCCGATCGGCTGGGATTCGAGTCCCTGTGGATCCCCGAGCACCTCGTCGTCCCGCTCAGCGCCGCTGGAAGCCCCCACCACGGTGCCGACCATCCGCCCATCCCGTCGGACATCCCGGCGTTCGACGTCTTCGGGGTGCTCGGCCATCTGGCCGCGAGGACGACGCGGATCCGCCTCGGTACCTGCGTGTACAACATCGGGCTGCGGCATCCGTTCGTGACGGCGCGCGGAGCGACGACCGTGGACGTGCTGTCGGGGGGACGACTGGCGCTCGGCATCGGCGCCAGCTGGCTGCGCGCGGAATGGGAGGCCGTGGGGCTGGACTTCGACCGGCGCGGGGCACGGGTGGACGAGGCGATCACCGTGTGCCGGCGCCTGTGGAGCGAGAAGGTCGTGGAGCACCACGGTGAGTTCTTCGACTTCGAGCCGGTCGCGTTCGAGCCCAAGCCCGTGCAGGAGGGCGGCCCCGACCTGCACATCGGCGGCGACGGGGCGGCAGCGCTGCGCCGCGCGGCCACCGTCGGCGCGGGATGGATGCCGATGAACCATTCCCTGGAGGAGCTGCCCCGCTCTCTGGCCCGCTTGCGGGAGCTGGCCGACCAGGCCGGAAGGCGGGCCCCGATCGAGGTCACCCTTCCCGCCGCGGGCGTCGTCTCAAGCCGGGAGGACGTCGAGCGCCACATCGAGGCCGGGGTCACCCGCCTGATCGTGACGCCGTGGGCCAGTTCGCGGGAGGCGTTCGACGGGATGCGGCGCTTCGCCGACGAGGTGCTCACCCCCTTGCAGGCCCTGTCCTAGGCGCAGGAGGGCCCGCCGGCCGGCGGGCCCTCACAGCCGTCACACGGTCGCGCTCTCGACCCGCGCGACCAGTTCCCGGCGGAGGATCTTGCCCGTGGGCGAGGTCGGGAACTCGTCGACCGCGATCACCTGATCGGGCGTCTTGGAGCCGCGAAGCCGTTCGCGGACCCAGGCGCGCAGCTCGGTCTCGTTCAGGGTCCGTCCCGGGCGGGCGATGACGAACGCGCCGATGCGATGGCCCCACTCGGCGTCCGGGATTCCGGCCACCACGCAGTCGAGCACGGCGGGATGGGCGTTGACCACGTCCTCGATCTCGGCGGGGGCGATGTTCTCCCCACCGCGGATGATCGTGTCGTCCGCGCGCCCGCGCACGAACAGGTAGCCGGCCTCGTCGAGGTAGCCGCGGTCACGGGTCGGGAACCATCCGTCGGCGCGCACCGTCCGGCCGGCCTCCAGGTACTCCCCGGCGACCTGACCGCCGCGCACGACGATGTCCCCGACGACGTGCGGGGCGACCGGGCGGCCGTCCTCGTCGTGGATCTCGATCTCCACGCTGGGCAGCGGTCTCCCGACCGACCCGAGCCGGGCGCGGACGCCAGGATCGGCGCTCGACGCCGCCTCGCGGTGGTCCTCCGGCCCGAGGACGGCGATGGACGAGGCTGTCTCCGTCAGGCCGTAGGCGTTGACGAAGCCGGTCTCGGGGAAGAGCCGCAACGCCTTCTCGACCACTTCACCGGGGACCTTCGCACCGCCGTAGGAGAGCGACCGCAGGCAGGACGGCCCCGGGCCGCCCCGGGCCTCCAGTTCGGCGATGATCCGCACCAGCATCGTCGGCACCACCATGGCGTGCGTGACCCGCTCTCGCTCGGCCAGGTCGAGCCACGCTTCGGGCGTGAACCTGTCGAGGTAAACGATCCGGCGTCCGCAGTAGAGGTTCGACAGCGCGTTGGCGACCGCCGCGACGTGGTACGGCGGCACGCACACCAGCGTGGCGTCGTCCTCCCCCGCGGTTCCGTACTCGACCGACCCGAAGATGTAGGCGGCCAGGTTGGCGTGGCGGAGCACCGCGCTCTTCGGCGCGGCGGTCGTACCGCTCGTCATCAGCAGCACCGCCACCGACTCGGCGTCGATCTCCCCCGCGGTCAGCGGAGCCGCCTCCGTGAGCGGCAGGGAGAGGAAGTCCTCCACGCTGATGGTCGCGGCGTCCTGGACCCGCTGCGGGTCGTCGGTCACCACGAGCGGGTCGTCCTGCCGATCCAGCACGTCGGCGAGCTGGCGGTCGCCGTAGCGGTAGTTGAGCGGCAGGAACGGCACCCCCGCCAGCGTGGCGGCGAACAGCGCGACGGGGAAGGCGGGGCCGTTCGGCCCCAGGTACAGCAGCCGGTCGGCGCCCGCCGAGGCGATGCGCGCCGCTCCGGCGGACGCCCTCTCCCGGAGCGCCGCGGCGGTCATGCCTTCCGCCCGGTCGCCGATCAGGACCCGACCGTCGGAACCGTCGGCGACCATGTCCAGGATGATCGCGAGGTTCACCGCGAGCCCCGCTTGATCTGGTTGAACGGCATCCCGCGGTCCGCGGCCTGCTCCCGCGGCATCCCCAGCAGCCGCTCGCTGATGAGGTTCCGCGCCATCTCCGAGCTGCCGCCGCCGAGGCTCCCGGCCTGACGGCAGAGGTAGTGGAGCCCGACGTCCTGGAAGGCGTTCCCCTCGGAGGCCACGGCCGCCGACGCGCCGGCGGCCCGGACCAGGGCGTCGGTGTGCGCCTCGCTCTCCTCCGCGTGGAACAGCCGCGGCACCGACGCCGCCGTCGGAGGAAGGTGTCCTCCCTCGATCCCCGCGGAGACGCGCTCGACCAGCTGCTCGTGGACGGTCGACATCACGATCGCCTCGCCGACCGTCCGCCGCACATCCGGGTCGGCGGCGCGGCCGGTCCGCCGGATCATGTCGATGATGTCGGGGCGCGGCCTGGTCGGCGGCTGGCCGTAGCCGCTGGTGTGGATCGAGCCGCCCCCGACGGCGGTGCGCTCGTGGTAGAGCTGCCGGGACGCCACCGTCCAGCCGTCGTTGACGCGGCCGACGACGTGCTCCGGCCCGAGGACGACGTTGTCGAAGAACTCCTCGCAGAACTCGTCCGTGCCGTCCGACATCCGGATGCGGTTCATCGTCAGCCCCGGCGCCCGCGTCGGCATGAGGAACATCGTCAGCCCGTCGTGCTTCGGCTTCTCGGGATCAGTGCGCGCGAGGCAGAGGCCGTAGTCGGCGCCGTAGGCGAAGGTGCTCCAGATCTTGGCACCGTTGATCACCCAGTTCTCCCCGTCCCGCTCGGCCCGGGTGATCAAGCCGGCGAGGTCCGAACCGCCGCTCGGCTCGGAGAGGAACTGGCACAGCACCTCCTCGCCCCGGATCGCCGCCCCGATGTGCTCGCGCTTCTGGTCCTCGCTGCCGACGTCCAGCAGCGTCGCGCAGCAGATGCTGAACGACGGGATGTTCAGCACGATCGGCATCTCGTAGCCCTCGGCCTCCTCGCTGAAGGCCTGCTGGTACGGGTGCGGAAGACCGAGGCCGCCGTACTCCTCGGGGAAGCAGATTCCCGCGAAGCCTCCGGCGTGGAGCTTCTGCTGCAGTTCACGGGCACGGTCCCAGTGGGCGGGGTCGTCCCCGCTCAGCCGCGCCGCGTCCGTGTCCAGACGCGGCATGTTGTCCGCGAGCCAGGCGCGCGCGCGGGCGCGGAACGACTCGATGCTCTCGGTGGTGTCGGTCATGGGTTCCGCCTTTCCGACGTCAGAGCCCGGCAAGGCCGGCAACGCGCCGGCGGTGCTCGTCGGGGGTGCCGTACAGCGAGTGGTCCGCCGTCGCGCGGCGCAGGAACAGATGCAGGTCGTGCTCCCAGGTGACCCCGATCCCGCCGTGGATCTGGACGCAGTCCTGGAGGATGGTCAGCGACCGGTCCCCGACGAAGGCCTTGGCGACGCTGACCAGCTTCGCCGCTTCGGCGGCCTCCTCCTGCACAGCCGCGGCGGCCGCGGACGTGGTGGCCTGGCACGCCTCGATCCACGTCCGCATGTCCGCGAAGCGGTGTTTCAGCGCCTGGTAGGAGGCGATCGGCCGGCCGAAGGCGTACCGGTCGAAGGCCCACCGCAGCGTCGCGTCGAACATGCGGACCAGTCCCCCGCAGACCTCCGCGCACTGGACGACCAGCGCCACCTGGAGCTGCCGATCCACCGCCCGGACATCTCCGGGCCGCCCGACCAGCGCGGATTCCGCGACCTCCACACCGTCGAACCGCACCGCGCCGAACTTGCGGGCCAGATCGAGGCTCCACTGCGGTTCGACAGTCACCCCGTCAGCTGCCGCCGGGACGAGGAACTGCGCCGTGCCGTCGGGCGTGGCGGCGGTCACCAGCAGCAGATCCGCCTGCCCCGCCGCCTCGACGCGGTCCTTGGTCCCGTCCAGCCGGAAGCCGCCGCCATCGAGCGGCGATGCGGTCACCGCCGGAGCGAGCGGATCCCACTGCCCTTCCGGCTCGTACACCGCCCACGAGGCGATGCTCTCGCCCGTCACGACGGCCTCGATCTTCGCAGTGTGGTCGGGCCCGGTGCCGTGCGCCGCCACAAGGCCGGCGAGCACCACGTTGGTCGGAAGCAGGGCTCCCGGAGCGAGCCCCGTGCCCAGTTCCTCGGCGAGCAGCGCCAGGTCGCGCACTCCGTTCCCGGAAATGCTGCCGCCGCCCAACTCCTCCGGGACGAGCAGCGCCGTCCAGCCCAGCTCCGCGGCCCGCGCCCACCAGTCCCGGTCGAACCCGACCATCTCCTCACCGGTGCGGCGGATGCGGTCGAGCGGATATTCCTTGTCCAGAAAGTCCCTGGCCGTCGCCAGGAACAGTTTCTGATCCGAGGAGAGCTCGAACTCCATGACACGATCCTTTCCGAAAGACTGCCCGCCCGGAGAGGGAAAGGCGCCGGCCATCGATCGTCGGTTTCGTCGGCCTGGCCCTTCTCGCGGTCAGGGGACCGCGAACGGCGCGGTCGTCGCCGACCGCGCCGCCGCGTCAGATGCCGGAAGGCATACGGCCTTCCACTGTCATACCGGAGTGAGCACCACCACGGGAATATGGCGGTCGGTGCGCGTCTGGTAGACGTCGTAATTGGGCCACTGACCGGCCATGATCCCCCACAGCCGGGGCCGTTCGTCCGCGGACGCCGTACGTGCCGCCACCTGGATGCGCTCCGCCCGCACCTGGATCTCGGCCTTCGGGTCGGCCTCCAGATTCCGGTACCACTCCGGATGCTCCGGAGAACCGCCCTTGGACGCGATGACGAGGTAGTCCTCGGCGTCGCGCCCGAAGATGAGGGCGGACGTCCGGGGCTGACCGCTCTTACGGCCCGTCGTTGTCAGCAGAAGCGTCGGCACACCGTTCCACAGATAACCGACCTCGCCATCGGTCTCCCGGTAACGGCGGACGTGCTCGGCCCCGACAAGTGCGATGTCGGGCGCCTTGTAGCCGGGTTCCTTGTCGCTCATCAGCGCCTCTCTATCCGAAGACCACGGGGATTTCGGTGACACCGCGTTCGTACATGCCGATGTAATGGGGCGCCTCGGCCTCCGGATCCAGCCGGAGGTCCGGGAGCCGGTCGAGCAGGGCCCCGATCCCGGTGCTGATCTCGGCTCGGGCCACGTGCATGCCGAGGCAGATGTGCGCCCCGCCGCCGAACGCGAACGACGCCCTCATCGGCCGGGTGATGTCGAACTCGTCCGGCCGGTCCCATCGGGCCGGGTCCCGGTTCGCCGCGCCCAGGCACAGGTGCAGGACCGAGCCCTCGGGGAGGCGCGTGCCCTCCAGTTCGACGTCGCGGGTCACGTACCGCGAGAACATCGGGTCGGTCGGCATCCAGCGCAGCGCCTCCTCGATCGCCGGACGCAGCTTCGACCGGTCGTCCCTGATCTGCCGCAGCAGTTCGGGGCGCTGGAGCAGGGCGGTGAGGGTGATGCCCATCTGCTTCCACGTCGTGCCCGATCCCGCCAGCAACAGCAGCAGCGCGAAAGAGTAGATCTCCGCGTCGCTCAGCCTGTGCGTGCCGCCGTCCTCGTCCTTGAGCTCGGCCTCGACCAGCACGCTGATCAGGTCGTCCTGGGGCACCTCGCGGCGGGCGGCGACGACCGGCCGCAGCATCTCGACGATCTCCAGCGGACGGCCCAGCGCCTCGCGCATGTCGAGCGCCTGCTCGACCGGTATGCCGAAGCTGCCGGTGATCGTCAGCACCGGGATGGCCGCGCAGAAGTCGACGTTCAGCTCGGCGCGGCCCTCACCGGCGAACCCGTCGATCAGCGAGTGGACCGTCTGCTCGATCCAGTTGGTGATCCACCAGCGTGCCCTGGCGGGCACGAAGGAGGGCTGCACCAGCGCGCGGTAGCGCCGGTGCTGGTCGCCGCCCATCGACAGCATGCTGTTGGTCACGTCGGTGCCGCCGGTGGGATCGACGGCCGCCGGCGAGGAGGCGAACACCTCCGGGTTGCGGTAGGCCTGATCCAGGGCCGCATGGCTGAAGGCCGAGTAGTGCGGCCGGTCGGGCTCCGGCAGCCCCTGGAAGAAGGCCGAACCCGGGTAGCCCGTCAGCTCATGGACGGTGCCCTCGTGCACCGGACCGCTCTCCCGCAGCTTCCGCCACACCGGGTACGGGTCGGCGGTGAAGTCGCCGCCCGCGCGGGCGTTGTAGCTGCTGCGCAGGTCGAACAGCGCCCGGATCCGCTCGCGGTCCAGGACCTCGCTCTCGGTCATCCCGTCACCTCGCCACGTATCCGCCGTCGACCGGGAGGAGGACGCCCGTGATGTTGGCCGCCCGGTCCGAGACCAGGTAGACGGCGGCCTCGGCGCAGTCCTCGGCGGTGATCGGGCGGCCCAGCGGATGCGAGGCACCGACCTGCCGGGCCGCCTCCTCCTGCGCGGCGGCGTCGCCGTTGCGGAGGCCTCCCGCCGCCATGAAGTTGGTGTACGGCATCCCCGCCGGGCAGATCGCGTTCACCCGGATGCCGAACGGCGCGCCCTCGATCGCGACCGCACGGGTCAGCTGGTGCACGGCGCCCTTGGTGGCGCCGTACACCGAGCCGCCCCAGCCGACGAGACCCGCCACGGAGCCCGTGTTGAGGATGACGCCGCCGTCCGCCTGCTCCTTGAACCGGAGGACGGCGTGCTTGCATCCGAGGAAGACCCCGCGCAGGTTGACCGAGGTCAGCCGCTCGAAGTCCTCCACCGTGTGGTCCTCCAGCCGGGCGCCGAGCCGCGGCGTGGGGATGCCGACGTTGTTGAACAGGACGTCCAACCGGCCGAAGTTCTCCACCGCGGCGCCGAGCATCGCGACGACGTCGTCCTCCACGGAGACGTCGGCCCTGACCGCCACGGCCGTCCCGCCCGCCTCCGCGATCAGCTTCGCCGTCTCCTCGACCCGTTCGAGGCTGATGTCGGCGCAGACCAGGCGGGCACCCTCCTCGGCGAAGCGCAGGGCCGAGGCGCGGCCGACGCCCGATCCCGCACCGGTGACCACCGCGCTCTTTCCGTCAAGCAACATCCGCTTCACGCTCCGTCCTCATCCGGCAGCAACCTCAGGGCGCCCGTCGGGCACGCCTCGACGGCGGTCTCGACCACGTCGGCCGGGTCGCCCGCGGGGTCGCGGACGATCGCCTTGGCCTGGTCGTCGTGGGCGAAGGTGCCCGGCGCGTACACCAGGCACATCCCGCTGCCGAGGCACAATTCGCGGTCCACGGCGACGCGGGCCCCCATCCTCAGGCCTCCGCCCTGACGGGGGGCTCGGCGGGGGTGAACCGGTAGAGCCGCTCGGCGTTGCCGCGCAGGATCTTGTACTGCGTCTCCTCCGGCAGGCCCCGCATGGTCCTCCGCGCGACCTCGATGCTGTTCGGCCAGGTGGTGTCGGAGTGGGGGTAGTCGGTCTCGCACATGATGTTGTCCTCGGGGATCGCGCCGAGGCCGATGCTGGCGATGGCGTGCTCGTCCTCGATGACGCAGCCGAAGACGTGGTCGCGGAAGTCGGCCCGCAGGTCCAGGTTGTCGAGGTCGACGGTGTCGCCGCTGCCGGCGTGGTCCATGAAGGTCGTGCCGCGCTTGACCCACGCGCGCTGCTTGTCCAGCACCTGCTCGGCCCGCTCCAGGAAGTAGGGCATCCAGCCCGCCTCGCCTTCCGAGAGCGCGATCTTCAGCTTCGGGTACCGCTGGAACAGCCCGCTGAACAGGAACGACAGCATCGTCCCGGAGGTGCGGGTCGCGCCCCAGGTGAGGTTGGCCATGAACGGCGCGTTCGAGCAGATCTGCGGCAGCTGCGAGGACGACCCGACGTGCATCGACACGACCATCTCCAGGTCGTTGGCCGCCGCCATGACCGGCTCCCAGTAGCCGTCCTTGTCGTGGATGGTCGGCAGCCCGAGCGGCTCGGGGTTCTCGGAGAACGCGAACGTCGTGGCGCCCTTGCCGGCGCAGCGCTCCATCTCCCTGGCGGCCAGGTTCGGGTCCCACAGCGGGATGAGGATGAGCGGGATGTAGCGGCCGGGCGCGCTCCCGCACCACTCCTCGATCATCCAGTCGTTGTAGGCCTGCAGGCACGTGAACGCGAACTCGCGGTCACTGGCCTCGTAGAACAGCTGACCGCAGAACCGGGTGACGGACGGGAAGCACAGCGAGGCCAGGACGCCCGCCCGGTCCAGGTCCTTGAGGCGGGCCTTGGAGTCGTAGCAACCCGGCGCCATCTCGCTGTAGGGCACCGGGTCGGGGCTGAACTCCTCCTTCGACTTGCCCACCACGGCGCTGAGGCCGGAGCTCGGCATCCGCTTGCCGTCGTAGACCCAGTAGTCCATTCCGTTGTCGTCGGTCTCCATGTGCGGAGCGCGGTCGCGGTCCTTGCTCGCGACGCGGTCGACCCACACGTGGGGCGGCTCCAGCACGTGGTCGTCGACCGAGATCAGCCAGTCCAGGTTGAGGTTGGAGGCCATTTCCGTCCCTTTCTCGTCTGCGAACCCGGCAGGGTCCGCGGCACTTCCTGCGAAGTCGTCGGGGTGTTGCGGATGCGCGCTCGCGGCGGTCTCAGCGGAGGCCGCCGATGGCCAGGTGCTTCACTTCCTGGAAGGCGCGGATGCCGTCGGGTCCGCGCTCGCGGCCGAGCCCGCTCTGCTTGTAGCCGCCGCTCGGCGCATAGGCGCTGAAGACCGACGCGTTGACGTTGACGGCGCCGGTCCGCAGGCGGCGGGCCACGGCCGTGGCCGCGGCGACGTCGGCGCCGTAGACCTGGCCGGACAGGCCGTAGTCGCTGTCGTTGGCCATGCGCACGGCGTCGTCGACGTCGCGGTACCCGATGACGCCGATGACCGGCCCGAAGATCTCCTCCCGCGCGGCCGGGTTGGCGTTGTCGGGCAGATCGAGGACCGTCGGCTCGAAGAAGTAGCCGCGGTCCAGGCCGGCGGGGCGCTTGCCCCCGAACGCCACCCGGCCGCCGTTCTCCTCCGCCAGAGCGACGTACCGCTCGCAGCGTTCGCGTTGCGCGGCGCTGATGACCGGCCCCATGAGAGCGGTGCGGTCGGTGGGAGGACCCACCTTGATCTCCGCATAGGCCCGCGACACCGCCTCGACGACCTCCTGCTTGCGGTCCTGCGGCACGAGCATGCGCGTCGCGGCGACGCACGCCTGGCCCGCCGTCGCGGCCACGACCGCCATGGCCCCGGCGGCGGCCCTCTCGACGGCGTCGGGCAGGTAGATCTGCGCCGACTTCCCGCCGAGCTCCAGGGCCACCCGCTTCACCGTCGGCGCGGCCTGGGCGAGGATGCTGCGCCCGACCGCGGTGGAGCCGGTGAAGGACACCATGTCCACGGCGGGATGGCTGGTGAGCAGCTCCGCGCCGGCGGCGCCCGGCTCCACCACCACGCTCAGGACGCCCTGCGGCAGCCCGGCCACCTCGGCCGCGGCGCCGAACATCAGCGAGGAGATCGGCGTCAGCGGGCTGGGCCGCAGGACCACCGAGTTGCCCGCCATCAGCGCCGGAATGATCTTCTGCACGCCCATGATGAGGGCCGCGTTGTACGGCGTGATGGCCGCCACCACGCCGACCGGCTCGTGGCGGCGGATGCTCAGCGTCGCCCCGCTCCGGACGAGTTCGTCGACGGGTACCGGGTTGGACTCCTCATGCCGCATCGACAGGTAGAGGTCGATCGTGTTCCGCGCGAGCATCAGAGAGGCGCCGAACTGCGTCCCCTCCGCGAAGAAGACCGGCTGCCCCGCCTCGGCGACGATCGTGGAGACGAGCGCCTCCCGGGTGTCCTCGATGTGGTCGAGGAACGTGTGCAGCATGTCGGCCCGCTCCCAGGCCGGCATGTCCGCCCAGACCCCGCTGTCGAAACTGCGGCGCGCTTCGGTGATCGCCCGCTCGACCTCGCCGGCGGGCAGGGCGGACACGTCCCCCACGGGCGACTCGTCCGCCGGGTTCTCCACGGTGAAGGTGTCGTCGCCGTCGACCCATTTGCCGGCCACGTACGAGCACCAATGAGGAATGGCTGCCACGGACTGGTCCTCTCTTTCACACTGACGGTCAGAAGGGTTCGGCGCTGTAGACGACGGCGCCGCCATAGTGCGGCGAGGACTGGCAGGCGACGCCGACGGTCGCCTTCGGCCGCTGCCGCTCGCCGGCGCGGCCGGCGAGCTGGAGGTAGCACTCGAGCATCTGCGGGATGCCGTGCATACGGCCGTTGCCCAGCGCCCCGCCGCCCGAGAGAACGGGCAGGCCGCCGGGGTTGTCGCTGTCGATCCGCCCGTCCTGGACGAACCGGTGGGCCTCCCCCGTGGGGCAGAACCCGAGGACCTCGAGCCAGAACCAGATGAACGGCGAGAAGCCGTCGTAGAGCTGCGGCAGGTCCACCTCGTCCGGGCCCACTCCGGCGTGCTCCCACAGCCGGCGGGCGGTCTCGGCGCCGCCGTCGATGATGTCGTCGAGCGGCCAGTGCAACGGCAGGCGCCGTGGGGCCGGGGCACTGTGCGCGTAGCCGCTGACGTACACCGGCTTGTGCGGCAGATCGCGGGCACGCTCGGCGGACGTGAGCACGAAGGCCGCGACACCGTCGACGGGAATGTCGCAGTCGTAACGGCAGACCGGGTCGACGAGCGTGGGCGCCGCCAGATACTCCTCAGAGGTCAGCGGCTTTCCGTGCCAGTACGACCACGGGATACGGGCGCCGTTCTTGCGCGCCTCCACCAGCACGGCCGCCATCGATTCCCGGGTGGCTCCGTAGCGCTGGAGGTACTCGTTGTACGGCAGTGCGATCATTGCCAGCGGTCCAAAGTAGCCCGCCGGCGCGGTCCATTGCTGCGGGCCTTCGATGCTCTGCATGGAGTTGCCGTGGTAGCTGCCCCGGGGGTTGTGCAGAGCCCGGTAGAAGAGCACGTAATCGGCGGCACCGCTCGCCACGGTGTTGACCGCCAGGGCCATGGCACCCGAGACCTGGCCGATCCCTTGGAAACCGGCGACATATCGCGGGTCGGCTCCCAGATGTTCGGCCATCCAGCCGGCCGTCACCGTGCTGACCCCGTCCTGCACGGCATGCGAGCCGGCCGTCGGGAACAGCGACGCGGCGACGATGCCGTCCACGTCCTTCAGGTCCAGCCCGGCGTCGGCGATCGCCTGGCGGGCCGTGTCGACGGCCAGGGCGCCCAACGGCCGCTCGGCATGTCTCTGCACCGGGCTCTGGGCGTGGCCGACGAGGGCGACCTTGTTGCTCGCCGCGAACCTTCCGCTCACTCGTCCGCCTCCGCATCGCGCGCGGCGCCGAGTTCGAAGGCGGGCACGGCGACCCCGGGAGCGACGTCCTCGAACGCAACGTCCACGGGCGCCCCGACGCGCACGGGCGCTTCGGGGCCGTCGAGGAGCCGGCCGATCACCCGCAGCCCCGGCTGTTCGGCCAGCTCGATGTCGACCAGCATGAACGGAAGGTCCGCCTCGAAGCCCGGCAGGAAGGACTGGCGGACGATCGTCCACGACCTGACGACGCCGTGGCCGCTGACCGGCACGAAGGCGAACTCCGGATCGGTGCTGCCGCAATGGGGGCACGTCTGGCCGGGCGGGATCGTCAGCGACTCGCATCGGGAACAGCGGGCGAGGGCGAGGACATGGCGCGCCGCCGCCGCCCAATAGGGGCTGGAGCTCTCGTCCGGTACCGGGACCGGGCGTCCTGTGGCCTGGTTCGTCATCGTCACGGGATGGCTCCGGCGTCCTTCAGCGCGGCGATGTCCTCCCAGGTGCGTCCCAGCTCCAGGAGCACCGTCTCGGTGTGCTCGCCGTGCTCGGGCGCGCGGCGCAGGTCCGGCGGCCGCTCGTCGAACTGCACGGGGACCGTCGGCAGCGAGTACGTCACCTCGCCGTCGGCCACCTGGCCGATGTAGCCGTTCGCCAGCACCTGCGGGTCGTCCAGCAGTTCCTCCACGGCCTGGACGGGAGCCCACGGCGCGTCGATCCCGGCGAGCAGGTCCTTCCACTCCTCGAAGGTCCGCCTGCCGAACTCCGCCTCAAGCTCCGCGACGCATGCTTTGCGGTTCTCTCTTCGGGCGGCGAGATCGGCGAAGCGCGGATCGTCGATCAGTTCCTCACGGCCGACCAGGCGGCAGAACTCGGCCCAGTAGCGGTCTCCCTGGAGGAAGACGAGCTGGATGTGCCGCCCGTCCTTCGTCATGTAGGTGCCGACCAAGGGATTGGGAGAGGCCTCCTTCCCCGCGGCGGCTCGCGGCCTCTGGCCCTGCAGCGCGGACAGCAGGTCGGACGACAGCGTCCACATCGCCGTTGCCAGCAGCGAAACGTCCACCACCGATCCCTTACCGATCCGCTCGCGGCGGAGAAGCGCCGCGGAAATGCCGAACGCCAGAGCCATGGCGCCGTTGCGGTCGCCCATCGCTCCGCGCTGACCGATCGGGTCCTCGCGGTCGGGGGGTGTCAGGACGTGCGCCATGCCGCCGCGCGCCCAGAACGCCGACGAGTCGTACCCTGGGAGGTCTGCGTCGGGGCCCCGCGACCCGTACCCGTTGCCCCGCGCGTACACGAGCCGGGGAAAGCGCTCGGTCAGCGTCTCGGCATCGAGTCCCAGACGTGTCAGCGCTCCCGGCCGGAAATTGGTGAGGAACACGTCCGCCGTCTCCAGGAGCCGGTCGAGGACGGCCCGTCCTTCCTCCTGCCGCAGATCGAGCGCGACCGACCGCTTGCCGCGGTTGGCGAGCGCCATCGAGAGGTTGATTCCGCCGCTGTCGGTTCCGATGCCCTGAGTGGCGAGACCTCGATAGGGGTCGCCCTCGATGCGCTCGATCCGGATGACGTCCGCTCCCCAGTCGGCCAGCAGCGCGCCTGCGACGGGAACGAACACCCACTGCGCCAATTCGACGACGCGCAGGCCTTCGAACGCTCCTTCGTCCACCAGAGACCTTCCTTTCCGTTGCATGCGGCAGGGCGGCGAAGTCCTCGCCATGGGGAGCCGGAATCACGGCGGCGACGGCGGATCAGCCGTGGGCGAGAACCGGCAAGGGCGACTCCGGACGATCCGGAGCAGGGAAACGGCACAGGTCCGTTGATCGGTGGCCGCACGGGGTCTTGCCGGCTCGCCGGCGAGGCGGATCGCCCGGCCTCCGTGCGCGGCTGCTCCGGCGGCGCGACCCCCGCGGTCCGTTACGGGTGGTCCAGAATTTCGGGGTGGAAGTGGGGTGGGTATGCTAGTATTTGAGCACCTATGATTAAATGATAGCAATCGCCCCCTCGCTTTGCTAGAGGATGTCGACGTCGGAAAGAGAAAAAATGCCGGTCAATCCGTCTCCAGCCGTCCTCAGGGCCGGCCAGCTCCTCTGGCACATGGCCCGGCGGCCGTCCGAGGCGTACTCGGTCTCCGAGCTCGCCCGCATCGCGGGCATTCCGCGCGCCACATGCGATTCCGTCCTGCAGGCTCTCGCCGAGCAGGGTCTGGTCGTGCGCCGCGAGCCTGAACTCCGCTACCAGCTGGGCGGATTCTGCGTCGCGCTCGGCGACGCGGCGCGGGAGGCGAACCCGGTCCTCAGCGCGGCGAGCGTCGAGGCGGAGGAACTCGCGCGGAAGCTGAACGCCTGTGTCGCGGTCTCCGCACCCGTGGCGGACGAGACCCGGGTGATGGCCGTGTTCGACTGGGGCCCGCCACTCGGATCGCGCCCGCGCCGGGGGCAGTCCATGCCGCTCGTCCCTCCTTTCGGTGCCGTGTTCGTGGCGTGGGACGACGCCGAGGCGCGGGTGTGGCTGGGGCGTGCCGACGAGAACCTCGAGGACACCCAGCGCGACCAATGGCGCAAGGCCCTCGACACCATCCGGCGCCGCGGCTATGTCATCTCGCTGATCGGCGACCGCACCGGGGACCACGGGCCCGACTTCGAAACCCTGCTCACCACGCCGGACGCCGAGGCCGCCCTGCGCCAGCGGGACGAACTGGTCGGCCTCATGCAGCACACCGAGTACTTCGCCGACGAGATCGACGACGCCGCGGCCGTGCGGTTGTCGCAGATCTCCGCGCCCGTCTTCGACGCGACCGGCCGCGCCGCGGCCTCCCTCATGCTGCTCGGGCCCCAGCACGGGCTCGCCGGCCGGGAGGTGAACGCCCTCGGGCGGCAGGTGGCCGATGCGGCCCGGCGCGCCAGCAAGGCCGCCGGCAATGGCAACGGCGCCTGACACGGCGGGTGTCCGACGGGACGGATGCGGCGCGTGGCCGCCCTATCCGTTCGAGAGGGGTTCGGCGCGCACGGCGGGCAGGACGTCCTCGAGCAGGCTGCGGACGATGCTGTCGGCGCCCTCGGGATCGGCCGCCGGCATGAGAACGAGGTGCCGTACGCCGGCGGACACGAAGTCCCGCAACCTCCGGGTCACCTCCGCCGGCGTGCCCGCCGCGGCGACACGGTCGATCATGGCGCTGAGGTCCCGGTCGTAGGCACCGCCGAGGGCGCGAGCCGCCGCGCGGCGGGCAGCGGCACCGTCCTTACCGACGTTGACGAAGACGAACGCGTACCACTCGAAGTCACCGAGCTCGCGTCCGGCTTCGGCGGCGAAGGCCCGGATCGTCCTCACCGACGCGGCATAGCGGTCGGGTGAATAGAGGTAGGGCATCCACCCGTCGCCGATCAGTGCCGCCCGGCGCATCGCCGGGATCTTGCGTCCTCCGATGACGATGGGCGGTCCGTTCGGCTGGGCAGGCCCGGGGTGGATCCGCACGTTCTCCATCGGGTAGAGAGGACCGCCGTGCGTGATCTCCTCCGCCGTCCACAGCCGCCGCAGCAGCGGGACGGCCTCGTCCAGCCGCCGGCCGCGCTCGTGCAGCGGAACCTGGCAGGCGCGGAACTCCTGCGGGTACTCGCCACCGGCGCCGACCCCGAGGACCAGGCGGCCTCCGGCGGCCCGGTCGAGATCCGCGACCTGCTTCGCGATGATCGCCGGTTGGTAGAGCGGCAGCAGCAGGACCGCGGTGCCGAGGCGCACCCGCTCGGTCACCGCGGACAGGCGCGCCAGCGTCATCATCGCTTCGGTCGAGGGGTTGCGCGACGCGATGTGGCCGCCGGTCCACAGCGAGTCGATCGGCTGCTGTTCGAGCCGGGCCGCCCGTGTGGGGTCACTGCCGACGACGAACCCGACCTTCACACCCGTGCTAGGCGCGGTCACGTTCCTCATGTGCCGAAGGTCCTGGTCGTCGCCAAAGCGACGAGGCGGTCTCCGTTGCCGTGGTCTCGCAATTCCACCTGTCCCAGGCCATCGCGCGCACGGGCATCGGCGACCACGGGTCCGGTGCGTGCGGGCTGGAGGTAGCGCAGGCCGAGCGAGCACAGGGTCGCGCCGGGGGCCAGCGACAACGCCGCCTCCTCCGCGGCCAGGGCGATCAGCCCGCCGTTGACCGTGCGGGAGGCGTTGAGGCCGTCCTCGGAACGCGGGAGGACGGCCACGCCCGGACCGCGGCGCACACATCCGACGCGCTCGGCGAAGGGCCTGTCCAAGCGCCGGCTCTGCGCCGGAAGGTCGATGCTGAGCGTGGGCGGCAGCTTCAGCTCCGGATCCGGCGCCAGCATGAAGGAGCCGTTCGCGATCGCCAGCGGCTCGCCCCCGTCCGAGGTGAATTCGACCCCGGCGACGAAGACCGAGCGGCCCGCCTTGCGCGTTCTCGCGATTCCCCGGACGATCCCCGCCGCGGGCGCCGGGCGGTACAGCTGCACATCGAGCTCCAGCGTCACCGGCACACGAGGCGCGGTGACCCGGGCCGCCAGCAGGCCGATCAGCGTGTCCGCCCAGACGGCGAGGATGGACGTCCGCAGCCACCCGACGTCCGGCACATGCATCTCCGGGGTTATCGCGGCACTACCGTGCAGATCCTCGCCGACGCCCCTGGTCTCGAAACCGAGTTCGCTGAGGACGTGCCGCGAAGCCTCCTGGCCGGCGCCGACGTTCAAAGCCGCTCCAGCACATCCGCCGGGGCGTGGTTGGCCCATCCCGTGCCCGGCCAGTTGAACCAGCCGGACGACGCGAAGGTGCCGCCGTCGGGGTGGAGCGTGGTCCCGGTGACGTAGGACGAGAGCCCAGAGGCGAGGAACACCGCGCAGCCCGAGATGTCGCTGATCTGACCGGTCCGGCCCATAGGGATGGCGATCCGCGTCCCGGCAGGCCCGAACGCGGTCTCGCCGCCGGCCTTCTCCCCGCCGACCTTCAGGAGGTTGGGCGTGGGCGCGTAGTCGGGCGCGATGTTGTTCACCCGTATGCCGTCCGGCGCGACCTCGACGGCGAGCGTGCGGGCGAACTGCTCCACCGCGGCCTTGGCGGCGGTGTAGACGGCGTAGCCGGGCGCGGCCCGGTGCGCCTCGATGGTCGTGACGTTGATGATGCTCCCGCCCCGGCCGCCGGCCCGCATCCGCGGAACGGCCATGGAGCAGGCGTCCAGGACGTGGAGAAGGTTGGTCCGGATGATCGCGTTCCAGCCATTGGGAGTCGTTTCCGTGAAGGGCGCCCGGAACGTTCCTCCGACCACGTTGACGAGCGTGTCGAGCCGGCCCCAGCGCTGGTCCACGGCGGTGAACAGCGCCGCCAGGGCGTCGGTGTCGCGCGCGTCGCCCTGGTGGACGATCGCCTCCTGCCCCCGCTCGTCGCATGCCGTCCGCAGCCGCTCCACGGCTTCACCGTCGATGTCGATCACGGCCGTGCGGACACCGTTGGCGGCCAGGTCCGCGACGATGCCCTCCCCCAGCCCGCCCGCCCCGCCGGTGATCAGCGCGACGGTGCCGCCGAGCCCGCCTCGTTCCTCGAACCAGCCCACGCTCACTCCCTCGCCTCGGCGCGGTCAGACCGGGATGAGCCGCGACAGGCCGCCGCCCATGATCTCGGCCTCGATGCCCGGACGGTAACAAACCTCGATGTCGATGTCGACATTGAGGTAACGTCCGAGAGAGGACTCGGATCACGCTGTATGCCGGTCGGGGATGTCACGCTACAGTAACATCGAAGTCGACGTCGATATTGTCGACGTCCCCGTCCGTCCAGGTGGGCGACCCTCGGTCCGCCCACCCCGGTGCGTGGCAACGCGCGAGGAGCGCACATGCAGACGCTGAACCACCCCCAGCAGCCGGCCCCAGCCGACCTCGACGACGTCCTGTCCCCGGAATGGCTCACACAGGCGCTCGGTGCCCGTTACCCGGGCATTCGCGTCACCAGGGTGACGCCCGGGCCCGTCGTCAGCCGGATATCGACCAACGCCCGCTTCCACATCGAGTGCGAGGGCGGCGTGCCCGGAGGCCTGTCGCCGGACCTGTGCGCCAAGGGGTACTTCTCGGAGGTCGGCTGGTCGGCCCGCGAGACGGGAACGTTCGAGGTCGCCTTCTACCGCGATCTGGCGGGGCCCACGGGCGTTCGCACGCTGCGCAGCGTGTACGCGGCCATCGATCCCGGGACCCGGCACGGCGTGGTCATCACCGAGGACACCGTCGCGCGAGGCGCCACGTTCCTCGACGGCACGAGCGAGTACACGCCCGCACTGGCCGCCGAGAGCCTCGGGGAACTCGCCAAGCTCCACGCCTCGACGTGGGGCGACCCGGCGGTCCGCGCCGCGGACTGGCTGACGCCTCGTCTGGAGGCCTGCCTCGCGCAACGCGGCGTCAAAGAGATCCGGGCCAACTTCGAGAGCGACATCGGAGCGGGTGTACCGGCGGAGGTCCGCGACCCGGAGCTGCTGGTCAAGGCGTACCGGGCGCTGGTTTCCCTGTCATCCGCCGCGACGCCGTGGTCGGTCGTCCACGGCGACTCCCACGTCGGCAACCTCTATCTCGACAGTGACGGGCGGCCGTCGTTCGTGGACTGGCAGCTGGTGCAGCGCGGTCCCTGGTACCTGGACGTGGGGTACCACATCGCCTCCGCGCTGACGGTCGAGGACCGCCGGCGGACAGAGGACGACCTGCTGCGCCACTATCTGGACGGCCTGCGCGCCGGCGGAGTCGAGGCCCCGGCCTGGGACGAGGCTCGGCTCGGCGTCCGCCGCGGCATCATTCACGGCTTCTATCTGTGGGGCATCACCCAGAAGGTCGACCCGACCATCACCCGGGTCCTCCAGCACCGGCTCGGTACCGCGGCCGCCGATCACGACGCGTTCGCGGCAGTGACCGGTTGACGCAGGACAGGCGCGATCAACCTCGACATCGAGTTCGGTTATTGTGAGCCCTCGGAGGCCGCACTGGCGACCGGGGAACGAGGCGCGCTCGGGAGCCCACCACGTCACCTGCCACCGAAAGGTTCACGAATGACCGCGACCAGTAACCGCCGTGCCGCGATGTCCAATGCCAGCCAGGGGCGGCGCGGAGGCGAGGGACGGGAGAAGCGCCGCGGCACCGGGCGCACCGTCCGCGGGCGCCAGACGCGGGCGCAGCTGCTCGAGTCCGCCAAGAAGATCTTCGAGCGCGACGGCTTCCTCCACGCGCGCATCGCCGACATCTGCGATGCCGCCGGGGTCTCCCACGGCTCCTTCTATACCTATTTCGTGTCGAAGGAAGAGATCTTCAAGGAGGTCGCCGACTCGGTCGAGGTCGACCTGCTCACGCTCGGCCCGGCCCCCGACGACGCGGACCCGATCGAGCGCATCCGCACGGCGAACGAGCACTATCTGGCCGCCTACCGCGCGAACGCCAAGCTCATGCGGGTGATCCAGCAGGTGTCGACCATCGACGCCGAGGTCCGCGCGACCCGTCTCCAGCGCCAGGAGGCCTTCGCCCGGGCCATCGAGCGCCGCATCCGCCAGCTGCAGGAGGCCGAGGTCGCCGACCCGGAGGTCGACGCCGTCTACGCCGCCCAGGCGCTCGGCGGCATGGTCGCCTCCTTCGCCGACTACCTCTTCAACACCGACAACGCCTTCGGCTTCGACCTCGCCACCGCGACCGACCAGCTCACCCGCATCTGGATCAACGCGGTCGGCATACGTCCCGGCGTCGCGGGCCGCGCCGCGCCGGCCGGCTGAGCGAGCGGGTCCGGCGGCCGGAGCGCCTCCGTCAGACATCGAAGGTGCCGGCGGTCACCACGCCCGTGAGGCGGCCGCCGTTGCCGGAGTCGCGCAACTCCGCTCGGGCGATCCCGCCGCGCAGCCGCGCGGTCGCGACCACGGGCCCGACCCGCGCGGCCTGGAGGTAGATCAGGCTGAGCGAGCGGAGCGTGCCGCCGGGCGCCAGGGACAGCACCGCCTCCTCGGCGGCCAGAGCGATGAGCCCGCCGTTGACGGAGCCGGCGGCGTTCAGGCCGTCCTCGCTGCGGGGAAGGACGGCCGTTCCCGCGCCGCGGCGTTCGCAGCCGGCGCGCTCGGCGAACGGCACGGCCAGCTCCTCGCCCGTCGCGGGCATGTCGAGGCTGTGCGTCGGCGGCAGCCGCAGGCCGGGGTCCGGTGCCGTCATGAACAGGCCGTTCGCGATGGCCAGCGGTTCGCCGTCCACGGTGAACTCGACGTCCGCGACGAAGGTCGAGCGGCCGGCCTTGACCGTCCTCGCGACCCCCAGGAGGTCTCCGGCCGCGGGGGCCGGCCGGTACAGGTGCACGTCGAGTTCGAGCGTCACCGGCACGCGCGGGGCGATGACCCGGGTCGCGAGCAGGCCGGCCAGCATGTCCGCCCAGGTCGCGAGGATGGACGTCCGCAGGCGGGCGGCCCCCGGCACGTGCATCTCCGGGGTGATCGAAGCGGCGCCGTGCAGTTCCTCACCGACCCGCCTGGTCGAGAAGCCGAGTTCGTTGAGGAGGTGCCGCGGGGTCTCCTCCGCCGGGGCGAGGCTGGGGTTCACTCAGGTGTCTCCTTGCGTGCTCACAGGACCGCTCCTGGCCGTCGGGCTCCTCCCCACATAGTTTGATATTTGCAATACTATGGATTCACTGATCCGGATCGCAACCGGGGGGCCGCGGACGGCCCATGCCGGACGCGGGTGAAGGAGTGCGGGCATGACCGAGGCGACACTGCAGCAGATGATCGGCATCTTCGACGTGGAGGCGGTCGACGACGGACCCGACGGACCGCGCCGGTTCCGCGGGGACAGCTTCGACGAGGGGCGCCAGGTGGTCGAGGGCAGCCAGATGCTCGCCCAGGCGGTCGTGGCCGTGAGCAAGGCCCTGCCCGGCCGGACCGTCCGCACCGCGCACGGCCTGTTCGTCTCCGTGGCCGACCCGGCGCTCCCCCTCGAGTTCACCGTCACGCCGGTCCAGGCCGGCCGCTCCTTCGCCAGCGCCACGGTCGCCGTCGCGCAGAACGACCGGATCCGCTCGACCGTCACCCTGCTGCTGGACCGGCCGCAGCCGGACGTCATCAGGCACGATCGGTGGACGGGCGAGCCGGCCGGGGGCCCCGGCGCGGCGAACCCCGCCCGGATGCCGATGCAGGGCAGGGAGGTGCGCCTCGAAGGCGTCCGCGATCTCAACGATCCCGAGGAGGTCGGGCCGCCCGTCGTGGACGCCTGGCTGCGCTACGACGCCGTGCCCGAGCGCGACGACCTCCGCCGCGCGCTGCTGGCCCAGTTCACCGGGCCGCTGTCCATCTCCACCTCGATGCGCCCGCACACCGGGGTCGGCACGTCCCAGGCGCACCACAGCCTCTCGACCGCACCCATGGGCATCGGGGTGGCGTTCCACGAGCCCCTCGGCTGGGACGGCTGGATCCGCTACCACCACGAGAGCACCTATGCGGGCGCGGGCATGAGTCATGTGCGCGGCCAGGTGCTTACCGAGGACGGGCGCCTCATCGCCTCGTTCACCCAGGACGCCATGATCCGGGTCCTCTCGGTCGGCGGGCGGGCGGCTTCGGCACCGGTCGAGTCCCGGTTGTGACACCGGGCGGGACCGCTCGGGGTGCCGGCGTCCGCGCCTCATCGGCACCCCGAGCGGGGTCAGCCGAGCGCGGGGAGGACCTCTTCGGCGAAGAGCCGCGACGACTCGGGGCGGCCGAAGTCGTGGAACTGGCAGATGAACAGCTCCGCCCCGGCCTCGCGCTCGGAGCGCAGCGCCGCGGCGACCTCGTCCGGCGTCCCGGCGACCAGCCCGCCCCACGCGCCGAAACGCCGCCGCGCGAGTTCCACGACCTCGTCCCGCGCGGCCGTGGACGGGGCGAGCCCGATCGGATGCTGCACCGAGACGCGCGCCGAGCCGATCGACGGACGCAGTTCGGCGATCCGGTCCGCGGCACTCGACGGGCAGTTCCACCAGTCGGCCGAGCGGGCGACCAGCGGCAGCGTGAGCTTGGGCCCCGCCCCGCCGATGTGCACGGGCACCTGGCCGGAGACGGGGCGGGGACGGCAGATCGCGTCCCGGAGCGTCCAGTGCTTCCCGTCGAAGTCGACCGGCTCCCCCGTCCACAGCGCGCGGAGGATGTCGATGGTCTCGCCGAGCCGTTCGGCGCGCACCGAGGGGCCCGCGCCGGTGAAGCCGTAGTCGGTGAGCTCACGGGCGACCGATCCCCACCCCAGCCCGAGTTCGAACCGCCCTCCGGACACGACGTCGAGGCTCGCGGCCATCTTCGCGAGCATCGCGGGATGGCGGAACTCCGTGCACAGCACGAGGTGCCCCACGTGCAGCCGCTCGGTCCGCACCGCGATCGCCGTGGCGACCGTCCAGGCGTCGAGCATGGGCAGGCCGCGGTCGGCCGGGGGCGAGAGGTGGTCCATGAACCAGGCGGAGTGGAATCCGGCCTCCTCCGCCGCCCGTGCGCGCGCTTCGATGGTCGCGAGGTCCATCCGTGCCTGCGGCAGGTAGATGCCCGCCTGTGCCCGGCCGGTCATCGCCGTGCCTCCTCGAGGACCGCCGAGCGGTCGGCGCCGGACGCGACGAGGGACCGGAATCGCATGAACGGCGCGGGGGCGCCGAACGCGACGACGCCGCTCAGCACGTCACCGGTGAAGTACCCGGCGACGGTGCCCTTGACCGGGCCTCCCTCCAGCCCCGAACCGTGCAGGGCGACGACCTCGTCCGCGTTCCCCGTCCGGCCGGCGACCTGCAGCTTGAGGTCGAACTGGTCGGACCAGACGTAGGGCGGGGAGGGAGCCGGGAGCTCGGCTCCGAGGATGTCGCGGGCGACCCGCTTGGCGTGCTCGGTCACGGTGCTCCAGTGCTCCGCGCGGTGGTGCTCGCCGGTGACCGGGTCCCACCAGGCGGCCGCGTCCCCCACGGCCCAGACGCCGGTCATGCCGATGGCGCGGCCGCGGGCGTCGCAGGCGAGCCCGTCCCGGATGCGCAGCCCCGCGCCGCCGAGCCAGGTGAGGTCCGGGATCCCGCCGACGCTCGCCAGGACCACGTCGGCCGACAGCCGCGTCCCGTCCGCGAACTCGATCGTGCGCCCGTCGGGCATCCGCAGGATCCGCGCCCCGAGCCGCAGGTCGATCCCCGCCTCCTGGAAGAGCCGGGCCGCGAGCCCGCCGACCTCGCGTCCCAGGACCCGCTCGCAGGGCGACCCCAGCGCTTCGAGCACGGTGACGGCGATGCCCCTGCGGCGGGCGGCGCAGGCGACCTCCGCCCCGATGAAGCCCCCGCCCACGATGATCAGCGACTCGGCGGACTCGAACGCCTTGCGCAGGGCGAGGACGTCGTCGAGGGTCCGCAGGGACGCCACGCCGTCCGGCTGGTGCGGCATCCTGCGCGGGACGAGCCCCGTCGCGACGACCACGGCGTCGCCGGTGACGCTCTCGCCGTCGTCCAGGTCGACCGTCGTCCCGCGCAGCGCCACGGCGCGCGTGCCCAGCCGTACCGCGACGTCCAGGTCCGCCAGGCCGGCGCGGTCGCGGAGGATCGCCCGCTCGGGCTCCCACCGTCCCTCGAGGATCTGCTTCGACAGCGGAGGCCGGTCGTAGGGCGGGTGCTGCTCGGCGCCGATCAGCGTGAGCCGCCCCGCGTACCCGCCCGAACGCAGCGCCTCGACCGTGCGCAGCCCGCCGATGCCGGCGCCCACGACCACCACATGTCCGGGCGCCGCCGCCCGTTCCCCGGCCGCCATCAGTCCGACGCGGGGAGAGGCTTGGCCGACTTCTGCTCGACCACCACACCGTCGACGGCGACCGCGTACCGGCCGCCGTGGGAGCACAGCAGCTCGATCTCCGTCCCCTCCACGGTGTAGCGCTTGCCGAGCATCAGCCCCGGCCCGTCGTCCCCGTCGGCGGCCGGCACCGGTTCGCCGGGCTGCTCCGTCATCTCGTGGCCGCCGCAGGTCACGGCGGCGTCACCTCCGGGGCTCTTGATCACGACCACCGAGGTCGCGTCCACGACGCTCTTCAGGGTCTGTCCCACTCGCAATTTCATCGTGTGCTCCCATCTCTGATTTCTTGCGTTCTTCCGCGGTGGCGAGCACCCGTCAGGGGGCGGTGGGGCCGGCGTCCCGCGCGCGGTCAGCCGTCGGCGCGCAGCAGCATGACCCCGCTGGGGGTGAGTCCTCCGCTGCTCACCACCGCGACCCGCGCACCGCCGATCTGCCGTTCTCCCGCTTCGCCGCGCAGCTGGGCGACGGCCTCGTACACCAGCCCCATGCCGTGGGTCCGGCCGTGCGACAGCTGGCCGCCGTGGGTGTTGAGGGGCAGGACGCCGTCACGGGCGATGTTCTTGCCGCCGTCCAGGAAGTCCTTGGCCTCGCCGATCCCGCAGAAGCCCAGGGCCTCGATCCACGACAGGCAGTTGAACGTGAAGCCGTCGTACAGCTCGGCCACGTCGACGTCGTCCGGCCGCAGCGAGGTGCGCGTCCACAGGTGCGCCGACGGCCCCAGGACCTGCGGTTCGTGCGTCGCCGTGCTCTGGTCCCACTCCATCCGCTCGACGATCTGGGTGCCGACGGCCTCGACGCGCACCGGACGCGCGCGCAGGTCGCCGGCCGTGTCGGCCGCGGAGACGACGACGGCGACCGCCCCGTCGCACGGGACGTCGCAGTCGTACAGGCCGAACGGCGTGGTGATCGTCCGCGCGTTCAGGTAGTCGTCCATCGTGAGCGGATCGCGGTAGACCGCGGTCGGATCGAGCGCGGCGTTGGCGCGCTGGTTGAGCGCGATCCACCCGAGCGTCTCCCTGGTCGCGCCGTAGCGGTCGAAGTAGCGGCCGGCCGTCTGCGCCAGGACGTGCGCGGCCGAGGTCGCGCCGAACGGCATGCCCCACCCCATGTCGCCCGGGACGCGCCCGGACGCCATGCCGAGCCGTCCCTCCTGCAGCAACCGGGTATGGGTCGCCTCCCAGACCGTGCGGAAGCACAGGACGTGGCGGGCGAGGCCGGAGGAGACCGCGAGCATCGCGGCGATCACCGAGCCGCCGGGGCCGAACGTCTCGCCGCCGCCGTTGAACCAGGTCGGACGCACGCGCAACGCCGCTTCGAGCGCGGTGACGCCGCCCTCCCCGATACCGTGCTCCAGCCCTCCGCCGGGATAGGTCGACAGGCCGTCGACGTCGTCCATCGTCAGGCCCGCGTCCGCCACCGCCGCCCGGCAGGCGTCGACGGTGAGGGCGAGCGGATCGCGCATCAGCCGGCGCCCGATCTCCGACCTGCCGATGCCGGACAGGACGACGTCGTCCTCGAACTTGCGCGCGCCCCGCATGGGGCGGACGAGGGCGCGCACACGTTCGGGCGGCGTCTCCTCGGGCGGCGGCGGGGCCGGTCGCTCCGGCTGTTCCGCCGCCGGCCGGAAGAGCGGCAGCCAGACGTCCTCGACCTGCTCGAAGGTCACCTCCATCCGCATCCCGAGCCGCGCGTCGTCCGCCTCGCAGTCCACCAGGCGCGTGGTCAGCCGGACCCGCGGGTCCTCGTCGAGCGCGACCTGGGCGACGATGTACGGGGAGGGCAGGCCCGGGAGACGGAACCGGTGGCTGACGGTGAACCCGAACAGCGTGCCGAAGCCCGACACCGCCCGGACCCCCGTCTCGGAGCCCGAGCAGTACGGGCACACCGGCTTCGGCGGGTGGACGAGCGCGGAGCACGACCCGCACTCCTGGATCCGCAGGACACCGTCGGCCCCGGACGTCCAGAAGAACGCGTTCCACGGCGTCACCAGAGGGAGCGGACGTCCTTCCGCGCTCATCGACCGCCCCTCCGCACGTCGGCCACCGAGTACACCACCGCACGCTCCCTTCGGGTCGCTCGGGTCAGTCCCGCAGCTTCGCCCGCGCCTTGCGGACGGTGACCGGTTCGGCGAGGCGCTGCTCGTCGCAGATCCGCTGCATCCGCTCGATCGTCTCGTCCAGGCCGGGCCCCAGCCGCTCGCCCGGCGTGAAGGTCGCCGGGAGGTGCTTCATGCCGTTGATGACGCCCGTCGTGTCGTAGTGGACGGCACCGCCGGGGTCGCACACGAAGTCCGGCATCCGGTCCAGCACCGCGGTGAGCATGGACTTGAACACCGCGCGCGCCACGTTGGACCCGATGCACCGGTGGATGCCCAGCCCGAAACTGCTGTGCCGGTTCCCCTTCCGGTCGAGGCGGACGGTGTGCGGGTCCTCGAACACCTTCGCGTCCCGGTTGGCCATCGCCCAGGAGAGCCAGAGCCGCTCGCCCTCCCTGAACTCGGTCCCGTTGACCTCGCAGTCCTGGGTGACCGTGCGCCCGTCGCCCTGGGCCGGGGTGTAGAACCGCAGGAACTCCTCGGTGGCGCTGTCGAGCAGCGCGTCCCGTTCGCGGCTCAGCCGTTCCCGCTCGCCGGGATGCTCCGACAGCCACTCCAGGGAGTGGGCGGTCAGCGCGGTGGTGGTGTCGAACCCGCCGCCGATGATGAGCATGATGACGCCGACGATCTCGGTGTCGTCCGGTGTACGGTCCCCCACCTTCATCGTGACCAGCTCATTGATCAGCCCGGGGCGCGGCTCCTCCCGGATCCGCTTCATGACCTCCATCATGTGCATGCTCATGCGCCTCTGAAGCTGGAGCACCCGAGGATGGTCCGGCGAGCCCGGCGGGGTGTAGACCGCGGCGTGCGTGGGCTCGCAGTAGACGTCCCAGTCCTTCAGGGGCATGCCGAGCATCGCCAGCGTGAACACCGCGGGCACGATGTTGGCGAGGTCGTCGACGAAGTCGATCCGGCCCGTCTCGATCCTCTCGTCGAGGCAGGCGCGGGTCAGCTCCTCGATCACCGGCTTCCACCGCTCGATCGCGGCCGGCGACAGGTAGGGGTTCAGGGCCTGGCGGTAGTAGCGCTGGTCCGGCGGGTCCATCTCCAGGAATCCGCCCTGGGTGCGGGTCGCGGGATCCGGGGAGGCAGGGATGCTGATCCCCTGGTAGCCGCGGCGGGTACCGGCGACGTCGTTCTCGTTGGACAGCAGGTCGGCCCGCCGCGCGAGGTCGAACAGCTCCTTGTTGCCGTTGGCGAACCAGTAGCCGCCGTGGGTGTCGTTCCAGGCGACGGGGCACCTGGCATGGAACTCCGTCGCGAGGCGCTCGAACTCGAGGCGGTACCGCGGGGAGTGCCGGTCCAGGCTGATGGTGTGCTCGGCGCGTTCGGTGTCTCGAGGATCGTCGTTGCTCATGGTCCCTCAACTGGTCGAGGCGGGTCAGGACAGGACGATCGCCTGTTCGGGGCAGGTGCGGGCGGCGTCCCTGGCCAGGTCCTCCTTGCCGGCGGGCACCTCCTCGTCGACGGCGTACGCGTGGCCGTCCTCATCCCGGAGGGCGAACAGGTCGGGCGCGTTCATCGCGCACAGCGTGTGCCCCTGGCAGACCTCAGGGTCGACTCGTACCTTCACGGTGAACTCCCTGGTCGGAGATGGAATCGGTCAGGCGTGGAAGTCGTGGAACTTCAGGTAGGAGCCGGCGTCGACGCGCATCTGGAGACCGGTGACGTAGCGCGACTCGTCGGAGGCGAGGAAGAGGACCGCGTTGCTGACGTCGAGCGGGTCGATGTAGGGGATCGGCATCGCCTGCTGCGCCGGGAAGGCGAGCAGCGCGTCCTCGCGGGTCGGGTTCTCCAGGTCGGGGCGGAAGACCCGGTACATCGGGTCGCTGTTCAGCATGCCGGTGTCGCAGTTGGTGGGGTGCACGCCGTTGACGCGGATCATCCTCGGCGCCAGGTTGCGCGCCAGTTCGTGGACGAACTGCCCCACCGCGAACTTGGAGTACTGGTAGCCGGCGCCGCCGGGGTCCTTGCCCGGCTCGGCGACCTGCTGGCCGACCATGAACGCCGCGGCCGATCCGGTCGCGGTGATCGAGGCGCCGTCGGTCAGGTGCGGGATCGCCACATGGATCGCGTTGATGACGCCGACGAGGTTGGTGTCGATCACGTCCGTCCACGCCTCCAGCAGCGGCTCGCCGAACAGCGGCATGATCCCCGCCTGGGCGACCACCACGTCGAGCCGGCCGAGTTCCCCGACGCCCTGCCGGACGACCTCGTCCAGGCGAACCCGGTCGCGGACGTCCGCCTGCGCCGCCACGATCCTCCGCCCGGTGGCCTCGACCAGCCGGACGGTCTCCTTCAGGTCGTCGGCGCTGCTGAGCGGGTACTTGTTGCTCGCGATGTCGCGGCAGAGATCCACCGCGATGATGTCGGCGCCCTCCTCGGCCAGCCGGACCGCGTGGCTGCGGCCCTGCCCGCGGCCGGCTCCGGTGATGAAGGCGACCTTGCCATCGACTCGTCCCATGTCGAGACTTCCTTCCTGGGGTGGTGGGCGGGGGGCGATGCGCACGTGCCCTCGGCGTCTCCGCCGGGCCGGCGGGCGTTCAGCCGGAGGCGGGGAAGGCGATGGTCTTGACCTCGAGGAAGTCCTCCAGGCCCTCGGTGCCCCACTCGCGTCCGAGACCGCTCTGCTTGTAACCGCCGAACGGCGACTCGACGTCGAACCACTGGGCACCGTTCACGCTGACCGTCCCGGTCCGGAAGCGCCGGGCCAGGGCCATCGCCCGCTCCGGGTTTCCGAAGACGGCGGTCGACAGACCGAAGATCGTGCCGTCGGCGATGCGGACGGCGTCGTCGTCGCCGTCGTAGGGCAGGATCACCAGCGCCGGCCCGAAGATCTCCTCCTGCGCGACGGGGGACTCGGGCGCCACGTCGGTGATGAGCGTGGGTTCGACGAAGTAGCCGCGGTCGAAGCGGTCGGTGGGCTTGCCGCCGAGGACGACGCGGCCGTCGCGGGCGGCGGACTCGTAGTAGCCGAGGATCCTGTCGCGCTGCGCGGCGTTGACGACCGGGCCCATGATGTTCTCCGGGTCGGTCGGGTCGCCCCACTTCACCTGCTCCATGGCCGTCCGGGCGAGGTCGACCGCGGCGTCCAACCCGGCGCGCGGGACCAGGAGCCGGGTCATCTGCGTGCAGCCCTGCCCGGCGTGGGTGCACACCGCGCCCGCCATGGCCGGGACGATCAGCTCCAGGGGCGCGTCGTCGAGGAAGACCGCCGCGCACTTGCCGCCGAGTTCGAGGGTCACCCGCTTGACGGTGCCGGCGGCCGCGGCCATGACCTTGCGCCCGGTGGCGGTCGATCCGGTCAGCGTGACGGCGTCGACGTCGGGGTGGGACGCCAGCAGCTGCGCGACGCCGTTGTCGTTCGTGGTCACCACGTTGAGGACGCCGGGCGGGATGTCGGTGTGCCCGGCGGCGATCTCCCCGATGGCCAGCACGCTCGCGGGCGTGTCGGGCGCCGGTTTGAGGACGACCGTGCAGCCCGCGGCGAGCGCGGCGCTCACCTTGCACAGACTCAGGTAGACGGGATAGTTCCACGGCGTGATGGCCGCGACCACGCCGGCCGCCTCCCGCCGGATGATCCGGTCCGCCGGCATCCCGAAGACGGCCTTGGTGGGGATCGACCGCTCCCACTCGTAGGTGTCCAGGAGCCCGATGTAGTGGTCGATGTAGCCGATCGCCTCCTCGAGCGCGATCCCGGAGGTCTGGCTCACCGGCATGCCGCCCTCCGCCACGAGGAGGGAGCGGAGCGCCTCGACGTTCGCCCGCAGCGCGTCGCGCAGTTGCACGAGGCAGCGGCGCCGCAGGCCGGTGTTCGTCGACCAGTCGGTGCCGTCGAAGGCCCGCCGCGCCGCGCCGATCGCGCGTTCGACGCCGGTGACGCCGGCCTCGGGGACCGCGCCGATGACGGCCTCGGTGGCCGGGTTGAGGTTGTCGAAGGTGCGGCCGTCCGCGGCCGTCACCAGCTCGCCGTTCACGAGCATGCGCTCGCCGAGTGCGTTCACTGCGCGGCTTCCGTTCCGTTCGAGGTGGGGTGGAGGGAGGCGGCCGAGGCGTCCAGGAGAGCGTTCTCGGGGCCGTGCGGGGCGCTCACCGTGCGCGCCCCATCGATTCCAGCGCCGCGTCGGCCGCGTCGAAGACCGTGGCCGCATCGGTTCCGGCGGCCTCGGCCAGCTCCGCGACGATCCGCGTGTCCTTCTGCAGGAGCGGCCCGGCGTGCTCGCCGAGCGTCGCCAGCGAGAACCCCACTCCTGGCAGCAGGCCCGCGCCGAAGCTCGCGCCGGAGCCGTTCGCGAGGACGATGGAGAGCCGGGCCGGGTCCACGTCGATGCTCCGGGCCAGGGCGAACGCGCTTTCGGCGACCGCGAGGTTGGCGGCCAGCAGCAGGTTGTTGACGAGTTTGGCGCGCTGCCCGGAGCCGACGGGGCCGAGGTGGACGACCGGGTCCCCGTAGGTCTGGAAGACCGGGCGGCAGCGTTCCGCCACGGCGTCGTCGCCTCCGACCATCACCAGCAGGCGGCCCGCTTCGGCGGCGGGCCCTCCCCCGCTGACCGGTGCGTCCAGCAGCGCGACGCCTCGGGCCGCGGCCGTCTCGGCGAGCCGCCGGCAGGTGTCCGGATGGACGGTGCTGTGCACCGCGATCGTCCTGCCGGAGCGCATTCCCTCCAGCAGGCCCCCGGGGCCCGCGACGACCTGCTCCACGCCGGCGTCGTCCACCACGCACACGCAGGCGAGGTCGCTGGCGGCCGCCAGGTCCGCGGGAGAGGCGGCGGTCCGGGCGCCGGTGCCGGCGAAGGGCGCGAGGGTCTCGGGCCGGCGGGCCCACAGCGTGACCGGGAACCCGGCCTCGGCGATCCGGCGGGCCATCGGCCCGCCCTGGCTGCCGAGGCCGATGAAACCGACCCGCGGCCCCTGGCCGGACGTCATGTCACCGCTCCCGCGATCTTGAGGTTCAGCAGCTCCTCGTCGCTCAGCCCCAGCTCCCGCAGGACCTCGTCGGTGTGCTCGGCGAACAGCGGGCCGCGCGTGAGCTCCGGGGCCTCCCGGTCGAACTGGACGGGGCTCGCGACGAGCTCCCGGGGCAGGCCTTCCGCGTCGACCACGTCGGCGATCTGCCCGACCGCCCGCAGGGCCGGGTCGTGACCGACCTCGAACGTGTTCTGCACGACCGCCCACTGGCCTTCCATGCCGTCGAAGGCCGCGACCCACTCGTCCTTGGTGCGGCCCTGGATCGCCTCGGCGATGATCTCCGCCGCCTCGGCCGCGTTGGCCATCAGCTTCTCGGCCGAGTCGAACCGTTCGTCGGAGGCGAGTTCCGGACGGCCGAGCCGCTCGGCGAACTCCGGGAAGTACCGGCCGGGCTGGAGCATGGACACCGAGATCCACCGGTCGTCGGCCGTCCGGTACACGGCGGTCAGCGGGTTGCTGGCGCGCGAGGCCACCGGGTCGATCTTGGGCAGGGGCCCGCCGCTCGCGAGCGCCAGGTTCACGCTCATCTGGTTCGCCCACGCGCCGACGCCGAGGAGGGAGATGTCCACGGTCGGCGCGACGCCGGTCCGGTCCCGGGCGAACAGCGCCGCCGCGATCCCGCCGGCGATGGTCATCCCGCCGATGTTGTCGCCGAACGCGCCGCCCGGCTGGTTGACGAGGTACTCGGCACCGGGCGCGGTGGCGGAGTCGGCGGTGCCGGCCCGCGCCCAGAAGGCCGTGGAGTCGTAGCCGCCCTTGTCGGCGTCCGGGCCGCTGTGCCCGAACCCCGAGCCGACCGCGTAGACGATGTTCGGGTTGATCTCGCGGACGGCGTCGGCGTCGATGCCCAGCTTGGCCCTGGCCCTCGGCAGGAAGTTGGTCAGGAAGACGTCGCTGGTCCTGATCAGCTCCTCCAGGACCGGCTTGGCCTCGGGCTTCTCCAGGGCCAGGCCGACGCTGCGCTTGCCGCGGTTGGGACCGTCCATCATCGCCGAGAAGGACGAGCCGTCGGAGCCGACGCCCTGGCTGAAGACCTTGACGATGCCGCGCTGGGCGTCGCCCTTCTCGGCGTGCTCGACCTTGATGACGTCGGCGCCCCAGTCCGCGAGGACGGCTCCGGCGGACGGCACGAAGGTGAACTGGGCGACTTCGAGGACCCGGATGCCCTCCATCGGTTTCACCACGGGACGAGACCTCGGTTTCCTGTCGCTGGGCCGGCCGGGGGCCGGCGCCGACGGGCGGGGAGCGGCGGAGCCGCGTCCGGCCTGCGGGGGATGTGACGCCGGACACACCCTTGTTTCGACAAAACTATAACTATCAAACTGATATCCGACAAGCGTCGCCGGGCCCTCGGCTCAGACGTTGAAGCGGAGCGCGCCGTCGATGCGGATGACCTCTCCGTTGAGGTAGTCGTTGTCGACGATGTGCATCGCCAGCCGCGCGTACTCGTCGGCGTGGCCCATCCGCTTGGGGTTCGGCACGCCCTTGCCCCACTGCTCCTGCGCCACTTCCTCGGTCACGCCGTAGGCGGGCGTGTAGAAGGTGCCGGGCGCGATGGACACCACGCGCACACCGGTCGGCGCCAGATCGCGAGCGGCGGTGAGGGTCAGGCTGATGACGCCGCCCTTCGCCGCGGCGTAGTCGGTCTGGCCGACCTGTCCCTCGTACCCGGCGATCGACGACGTCATGACGACGACCCCGCGCTGGCCGGATTCAAGAGGCTCGTTCCGGGTCATCGCAGCCGCCGTCTGACTGAGCACGTTGTACGTGCCGCCCAGGAACACGTCGGTGGTGCGGCGGAACGTCTCCAACGGATAGAACTCGCCCTTGCGGTTCACGATCCGGCGCGCCGCTGCGGGCCCGCCGTGAACCGCGACCCCGACGCGCAGCACGCCCAGGTCCCGGGCGGCCGCGACCGCCTCGGCCATGGAGTCCTCGCTGGTGACGTCGGTGGCCAGGAAGCGCACCCGGTCGGCCCCGAGCTCGGATTCGAGCGCCTTGCCCTTGTCCTCCGCCAGGTCCGCGATCACGACCTTGACGCCCGTGGCCGCCAGCCGCCGCACGGTGGCGGAGCCGAAACCACCCGCGCCTCCTACGACCAGCGCCGATGCACCTTCGAGGTTCATGCTCTCTCCTTCTGAAGCCTTCTTGAACGCGATGTCGGGATGGACGCCGGAGCGCCTCAGACCGCGGCGGAACCGGACTCCGTGACGAGTGCGACGAGTTCGCGGCGCAGCACCTTGCCGGTCGGGGTCGTCGGGAACTCGTCGACGAACTCCACCTGGTCGGGGGTCTTGGACCCGCGAAGCCGTTCGCGGACCCAGGTCCGCAGCTCGTCCGGACCGACCTCGGTCCCTGGGCGGCGCACGACGAACGCGCCGATCCGCTGGCCCCACTCCAGGTCCGGCACACCGGCGACGACGCATTCGGCGACGGCGGGATGCGCGGCGAGGACGTCCTCGATCTCGGCGGGGGCGATGTTCTCGCCGCCGCGGATGATGGTGTCGTCGGCGCGGCCCTGGACGAAGAGGTAGCCGTCGCGGTCGAGGTGGCCGCGGTCGCGGGTGGGGAACCAGCCGTCGTCGCGGACGCGGGTGCCGGCCTCCAGGTACTCGCCGGCGACCTGGGGTCCGCGCACCAGGATGTCGCCGACGACGTGCGCGGCGCACGGCCGTCCGCCGTCGTCCTCGACGCGGATCTCCACCGACGGCAGCGCCCGTCCCACCGAGCCCAGCCGGGCCCGGACACCGGGATCGGAGCCGCCGGCCGCGGTCCGGTGGTCGTCGGGGGTGAGCACGGCGATCGACGACGCCGTCTCGGTCAACCCGTAGGCGTTGACGAACCCGGTGCCGGGGAAGAGCTTCAGCGCCTCCTGGACGACCTGGGGTGCGATCTTGGCGCCGCCGTAGGACAGGGACTTCAGGCACGCGGGCCCCTGCGTTCCGCGGGCGCGGAGTTCGGTGACGATGCGGGCGAGCATGGTGGGCACGACCATGGCGTGGGTGATCTGCTGGTCCTCGACGACGTCGAGCCATTCGCCGGGGCTGAACCGGTCGAGGTAGACGATGCGGCGGCCGCTGTAGAGGTTCGACAGCGCGTTGGCGACCGCGGCGATGTGGTACGGGGGGACGCTGACCAGGGCCGCGTCGGTGTCGGGCACCGATCCGAACTCCACCGACCCGAACAGGTACGCCGCCAGGTGGCGGTGGCGCAGCACGGCGCTCTTGGGCGCGGCGGTGGTGCCGCTGGTCATCAGCAGCACCGCCACAGCGTCCGCATCCGGTTCCGCCCCCGCCGTGGTGGCGGGTGGCAGGGCCAGGAACTCGTCCAGCCCGATGGTCCGCGCACCGGGGACCCGTTCGGGCGTGTCGGTCACCACGAGCGGGTCGGCGTGCCGGCCCATCACCTCGGCCAACTGCTCGGTGCCGAGCCGGTAGTTGACCGGCAGGGACGGGACCCCCGCCAGGGCCGCGGCGAACAACGCCACCGGGAACCCCGGACCGTTCGGCCCCAGATACACCAGCGGCTCCGCGCCCTTCTCGCGGATCCGGGCGGCGCCGATGGCCGCCCGCTCCCGCAGGCCCGCGCCGGTCAGGCCGGCGGTGCGGTCCCCGAGCAGGACGCGGTCGGCCGTCCCGTCGGCCACCATCTGCAAGACCATCGCGAGGTTCATCGAAGCGGCACCCCCTGCCGTCGCATGCGCGTCAACGACCGTTCCTGACCTGCTTGAAGGGAACGCCCCGGTCCGGGGCGTGCTCGCGCGGCATGCCGAGCACCCGCTCGCCGACGACGTTGCGGGACATCTCGTCGCTGCCGCCGCCGAGGCTGGCGGCCTGGCGCATGAGGAACCCGATGGCCGCCCGCCCCTGGATCCCCTCGTCGTTGCCGACGCCGGTCGCGACGTTCGCCCCCGCGATCTCGACGGCGAGGTCATGGCGCAGGTGGGACGCCTCGGCGGTGAGCAGCCGCAGCATCGAGGCGGCCGTCGGCGGGAGGACTCCCGCCTCGATCGCCCGCGTGACGCGGGCGGACGTCTGCTCCGCCACCTCGTTCAGCGCGAGGTACTCGCCGAGCAGCTCGCGCACCCGCGGGTCGTCAGTCCGGCCCAGCGCCGCCGCGACCTCGACCGGGGTCGCCCCGGGCATGATCGCCGGCTGCCCCCTGCCGGACGTGTAGGGCGAGCCGCCGCCCATGGCGGAGCGTTCGTGGTAGAGCTGCTGGGAGGCGACCCTCCAGCCGTCGCCGACCTCGCCGACGACGGCCGACGCCGGAAGCCGCACGTCGTCGAAGAACTCCTCGCAGAACTCCCGGTTGCCGTTGACCATGCGGATGCGGTTGATCGTGACGCCCGGGGCCCTCGTGGAGACGAGGAACATCGTCAGCCCGTGGTGCTTCGGCACGTCCCAGTCGGTGCGCGCGAGGCACAGCCCCCAGTCGGCCGCGTACGCGGAGGTACTCCAGATCTTGGCGCCGCTGAGGACGAAGTGGTCACCGTCCCGGTCGGCGCGGGTGCGCACGCCGGCCAGGTCGGACCCGCCGCCGGGCTCGGAGAGGAACTGGCACATGATCTCCTCGCCGCGGATGGCCGCGCCGATCCGCTCCCGCTTCTGCTCCTCGGTGCCCATGTCCAGGAGGGTCGGTGCGCAGATGCTGAACGTCGGCGAGTTCAGCAGCAACGGCATCTCGTAGCCTTCGCTCTCCTCGTTGAAGGCCTGCTGATGCGCCGGCGTCAGGCCGAGGCCGCCGTACTCCTTCGGGAAGCAGATGCCTGCGAAGCCCCCGGCGTACAGCTTCTTCTGCAGTTCGCGGGCCCACTGCCATTCGTGGCTGTCGTCTTCGACGATGGGCGCCGGCCCCTGGCCGGCCGTCCGCGGCATGTTCCCGGCCAGCCACGTACGGGCCCGGCCGCGGAAGGACTCGATGCTCTCGATCGTCATGGTTCAGCCCTTCGGCGCGTCACAGGGAGGCGAGGTCGGCGAGGCGGAGGCGGTGGTCCCGAGGGGTTCCGTACACGGCCCGGTCGAGGACCGCCCGCCGCAGGAACAGGTGCAGGTCGTGCTCCCAGGTCACCCCGAGTCCGCCGTGCAGCTGCACGCACTCCTGGAGCATCGGCAGCGACCGCTGCCCCACGAAGGACTTGGCCACACTGACCGACCGGGCCGCGTCGGGCCCGTCCGCCTGGACGGCGGCGGCCGCGGCCTGCGTCGTGGCGTGGCACGCCTCCAGCGAGGTGCGCATGTCGGCGAGCCGGTGCTTGAGCGCCTGGTAGGACGCCAGCGGACGGCCGAACGAGTGCCGATCGAAGGTCCATTGCAGGGTCATGCCGAACGCCCGGTCCAGAACGGCGGTGACCTCCGCGCACTGGATCACCGCGGCGATCTGGAGCTGGCGCTCGATGACCCGCCCGGCCCCCGGCTCGGTTCCCGGCTCGCCGACCAGGGTGCCGGCGCCGACGCGTACGCCGTCGAACCGGACTTCGCTGAACGATCGGGACAGGTCGACCGTCCACTGCGGGGCGATCGACACGCCGTCGGTCTCGGCCGGGATCAGGAACTGGGCGACGCCGTCCGGAGTCGCGGCGGTGATCAGCAGAAGGTCGGCCTGGTCGGCGTCCTGGACCCGGTCCTTGGCCCCGTCGAGGACGAAGCCGCCGTCCACGGGCGTCGCGGTGACGTCCGGTTCCGACGGCGACCATTCCCGGCCGGGCCCGTAGACCGCCCAGGTCGCGATGCTCTCCCCCGCCGCCAGCGCCTCGATCTCCGCGGTGTGATCGGGACCCTGCCCGTGCGCCTCGACCAGACCGGCGAGCACGACGTTGACCGGGAGCAGCGGCCCGGGAGCGACGTCGGCGCCCAGTTCCTCCGCCAGGAGGGCGAGGTCGCGCACTCCTTCACCGGACACGCTCCCGCCCCCGAGTTCCTCGGGGACCAGCGCCGCCGCCCAGCCGAGCTCCGCTCCCCTGCGCCACCAGTCCCGGCTCCAGCGGGGCTCGCCGTCCTTCATCTCCCGGACGCGGTCCAGGGAGTGCTCCTCCTCCAGGAGCCCTCTGGCCGAGGTCCGGAAGAGCTTCTGATCAGGCGAGAGCGCCAGTTCCATCGAGACTCCCTCTCACATCGTCCTCAAGGCGACCGGCGGCGCACGCCTCCCGCGACCCGGGGATCACGACGGGGCGCGGGTGGACCGCCGCTCGGGACACGACCTCACTGAACACGACATTGAAAAGGTTGTCAATCTATCGAATAATAGCTCCGCGGCCCCGGGACGTGCGCGGCATCACCGTCGCCTCGACTACATTCATGGTTGGCGAATGTTAGAACCGTGCAGAGCAAGGAGAAGGTGTGATGCCTCGCGAGCCGATCGCCCCGACGGAGATCTTCAAAGCGCTGGCCGATCCGATCCGGTGGAGCATCATCCAGCAGGTCGCGCAGGAGGAGGAGTTCCCCTGCAGCGTCCTGGAGGACACCCTCCCCGTCTCCAAGCCCACGATCTCCTACCACACCAAGATCCTCACCCAGGCCGGGCTGATCGAGGTGCACAAGCGGGGCCGCAACTACTTCTACTCGCTGCGCCGGGACATCCTGCGCCAGGTGATCGAGCAGCTATGGCCGCTGGCACCCGGCTCGCCCCCCGCCGCGGGCACCGCCGGCGACCCGGTCCGCCGCGCCGCCGCGGACCGGGAGGAGCCGGCCGCCGCGGCCGAGGCGGACTCCGGCGCCCCTCTCATCACCTGGTAGCACCTCACCTGCTTCCGGCCGGGCCTCCGGTAACGTGTCCGCTCTGGCGGCAGAAGGGATCGACGGGTGGCGGCCGACTCCAGCGACGCGGTACTGCTCACCGAGCCGGGACCGGGCGTGCGCATGATCACGCTCAACCGGCCGGGCGTGCGCAACGCGATGACCGAGGAGATGACCCGGGACTGGGACCGGGCCATCGACGCGGTGGCCGCCGACAGGGAGACCCGCGTTCTCGTCGTGACCGGGCAGGGCGGCTGCTTCTCCTCGGGTGCCGACCTGTCCTGGCTCACCCGCGACGAGGCCGAGGACGTCACCATCGACCGGCTGCGGGAGCGCATGCTGCCCTTCTACCGGAGCTGGTTGCGGCCGCGCGACCTCCCGTTCCCCGTCGTCGCCGCCGTCAACGGGCCGGCCGTGGGCGCGGGCGTCTGCCTGGCCCTGGCCTGCGACCTGCGGTTCGCCGGGCCGGACGCGCGGTTCAGTACCCCGTTCGTCTTCCGCGGGACCCACGGCGGGATGGCGGCGACCTGGCTGCTGCCCGAGGCGATCGGGATCACCCGGGCCCGCGACATGCTCTACACCGGACGCGAGGTCCCCCCGGACCAGGCGTTGGACTGGGGGCTCGTGAACGACGTCGCCGACGACGGGCTGGAGCACTCGCTCGCGGTCGCCGCGCGCATCGCCGAAGCCGCACCGATCGCCACGCGGCTGACCAAGAACGGCCTGGAGCGGTCGGCGGTCGGCCTGGAGGCGTCCCTGCAGTGGGAGGCGCTCGCCCAGCCGATCACCCTCACGACCTCGGACCTGCACGAGGGCATCGCCGCCTTCCAGGAGAAAAGGGCGCCGCGGTTCCGCGGCCGGTGACCGGGGCCGGCTCTCAGGCCGCCCGCCGCAGGGCGGCCCCGTCCCCCGACAGCGCGGCGGGGGCGAAGCTGTGGATCACCTCGGCGTCGTCGACGTGCGCGGCCGTGTAGAGGCCCCGGACGCGCCATCCCTCGCTCACGACGACGGCTCCGGTCGTCTTGTCGACGGACAGCTCCTCCAGCAGCGAGGCGGAGGCCGCCGCGTCATGGGACGCGCACCATTCGCGGACGGCCAGTTCGGGAGTGCGCCGGCCGTCGCCGTCCGCCGGGCCGATCGCGCGCAGCCGGCGGAGGTTCTCGGGCTGGGCCTGTGCTCCGGCGTCGAGGCCGCGCGCCGCCGCCCACGCCGCGGGCCCGACGAACTCCCAGTGGCGCGGGTCCATGGCGAGGACGACCCGGAGGCAGCCGACCTCGCCGACGTCGAACGCCGACCGCCATACCGAGTCGGCGGCCCTGTCCAGGACGGACCCGAAGCGCTCCGGCACCTTGGCGTTCATCCTCCGCAGCAGGCGGTAGCCCGTGGAGGCGGCGCCCCGGGACGGCAGCATCGCGTAACCGACACCGCTCACCTTCCCGCCGTCCATGACGAGTTCGTGGGCGCGGCAGTGCACCTGCACCTGGACCCCCACCGCCTGCACGGCCCGCCAGAGACCGGCCCGCAGCGCCTCGCGCGAACGGTCGGCCCGGGACGAGATCAGCCTGCGTCTGACGGGAACGTCCTGGTCGAGGAGCAGAACGCGGGCCCCGGCCTTCGCTGACACGACCGCGGAGGCGAGCCCGCTCATGCCGGACCCGATCACCACCACATCGACACGCCCGCTCGGCCCCATCGGCCAACCTCCTCGCAGCGCCCTCCTCCGGGGCCGGTCGTCCCCGGAGGCCTTGGTCGGCGTGCTCAGACTAAGAAGCCACGTTGACGCGCGTCAACAGTTCCCGCGGTTGTTGACGCCCCGTGATCCGGCGCTGCCGGACCGGCGGCTAGGTCGTCTCTCCGAGCAGCACCGCGAACGCCTCCTTCTCGAGGACGGGCCCGTCCTCCGGAGACGCCGGACCTCCGTAGGCCTGTGCGAGCGCGTACCGGAAGGGCCGCATCGCGGCGGGGACGTCGCTTCGGACCGTCGTCAGCCGGGGCGACACGACCTGCCCGACGTCGGCGCCCTCCAGGCCGATCACCCCCACGTCGCCCGGTACCGCCAGCCCGAGCCGGCGGGCGGCGAAGAGCAGGGCGAGCGCCACCTTGTCGTTGTAGCAGGCGACCCCGAACGGCGGCCGGCGCACCTCGAGGAGTGTTTTCAACGCTCGCTGCGCCCCCTCGGGCTCGATGGGCACGTGGATGTCGACGGAGGGGGCCATGCCTTCGGCCGCGCAGAACTCGGCGACGCTCGCCGCGCGCGCACGCGCGTACGAGTCATCGCGTTCGTCCGCCAGGAAGGCGTAGGCGATCTGCGTGTATCCGCGAGAGCGGAGGTGATCGGCCTGGAGGAAGCCGAGCCACTTGTTCACGTCGAAGGGCGGCGTCTCCGGCGGGAGCACCGGGCAGCCCGCCTGCTCGACGAACTCCAGGTCGGCACGGGTGAGTCCGCCGAGGTTGAGCACTCCCGCGGGCCGGAGGGTCTCGAGCAGGTGCCGCAGCCGGTCGGTCCCCGTTCCCCCCGGCCGGGGCACGCTGAAGTGGACGACCGCGGTGAAGCCGAGCTTCTCGATGTCGACGGAGAGCGTCTCGACGACGTCCTGGAGGCGGATGAAGGTCACGTTCGGGACGACCACGACGATGAAGTCGCTCCTGCCCAGCGCCAGGGCCCGTCCCGCCGCGGACCGGACGTAGCCGAGCGCGGCGGCGGCGCGGCGGACGCGCTCGACGGTGTCGGTGTTGAACCGCTCGACCTGGCCGTTCAGCACGTGGCTCACCGTCGCCCGGGAGACTCCGGCGAGCTTGGCGACGTCGACGCTGGTCGCCGGCCGGGAGCCCGGCCGGCCGGCCGGGCTCCTGCCCTCCGCTTGCCTGGGCACTCTCGTCTCCCGCTCTCTCGAAGGCGTGTCCCCGGGCCGGGGCTGGGGCTGGGCCCACTCACCGTACGGCAGACCGGGGCGCCGGATCGCGTGGCACGGCACCTGGATATTAGAGTTCGACATGTTTAGTTCTTTAGAATTATATTGGAGCCAGCATCGCCCCGGCGGTGCCCTTCACCGCCGGGACTCGAACGTGACAGTGAGGTGGTCCCGTGCCCGAAGCCGTGATCGTCAGTGCCGTGCGGACTCCCATCGGCACCGCCTTCAAGGGGACCCTCTCGGAGACGCCCGCGGAGGACCTGGCGACCCATGTCCTCCGGGAGGCCGTGCGCCGGTCCGGGCTCGCACCGGGCCGGTTCGACGACGTCGCCTTCGGCGAGGTGATGTACGGCGGCGGCGACCTGGCCCGCTACGCCGCGGTCGCCGCGGGAATGACCCACGTGCCCGGCGTCGCGGTACAGCGGCACTGCGCCAGCGGCCTCGCCGCGATCGGCATGGCCGCGGCGAGCATCCGGGCGGGCATGGACCGCGCCGTCGTGGCGGGCGGCGTCCAGTCGAGCTCCACCGGCCCCTCCCTGACCTGGCGGATCCCGGGGAGCGACGGCTCCGAGCAGCGCATCGCCCCGACGTTCCCGCACACCGACGAGGCCACGGACGACGTGTCGCTGAGCGTCGGCTGGAACGTCGCCCAGCGGTACGGGCTCACCCGGGAGCAGATGGACGCCTGGGCGCTGCGCTCGCATCAGCGGGCCGTCGCCGCCACCGGGTCGGGTGCGTTCGCCGACGAGATCGTCCCCATCAAGGTGACCCGCCGGGACGGTTCCGTGGTGGAGTTCGCGGCGGACGAGCACCCCCGCTCCAACACCTCTGCCGAGAAGCTCGCGTCGCTGGCACCGCTGCACCCGGAGATCGACGGCTTCTCGATCACGGCGGGCAGCGCCAGCGGGATGAACGACGGCGCGGCCGCTCTGGCGATCGTCGCCGACGACCTCGCGCGCGCGGAGGATCTGCCGGAACTCGCGGTCGTGCGCGCCTGGACGGCGGTCGGGGTCCAGCCCGCGTACACCGGCGTCGGCGCAATCGACGCCGCGACCAAGGTCCTCGAACGGGCCGGCCTGCGGGCCTCCGAGATCGACCTGTGGGAGATCAACGAGGCGTTCGCCTCCGTCCCGGTGGCGGCCTGCGAGGTGCTCGGCCTCGGCGAGGACCGGGTCAACGTCCACGGCAGCGGCTGCAGCCTCGGCCATCCGATCGGCGCGACGGGCGCGCGCATGGTGACCACGCTCGTCCACGAGCTGCGCCGGCGCGGCGGCGGATTCGGCCTGGCGACCATGTGCGCCGGCGGCGGCCAGGGCGGCGCCGTCGTCATCGAGGTCCCCTGACCGACCGGCGCCCCGCGCATGTCAGCGATCACCAGGAGGACCGGATGACGACGGAACGCACGCATGCCGACCGGCGCGCGTTGGTGACCGGCGCCGGCCAGGGCGTGGGACGGGCCATCGCATGCGAGCTCGCCCGCCGGGGCGCCCACGTCGTCGTCAACGACCTCTCCCACGAGCGAGCCGAGCAGGTGGCCGCCGAGATCGCGGAGGACGGCGGCCGGGCGACGGCGGCGGCGTTCGACGTCACCGACTGGGCCGCGGTCCGGCGTGCGGCGGAGACGTCCGGCCCGGTCGGCATCCTCGTCAACAACGCCGGCAACGCGGGCCGGACGTCGGGCATGACGAGGGACGACCTCACGCCGTTCGTCGAAACGGCGCCGGCCGACTGGGAGGGTTTCCTGCGGGTGAACCTGTACGGGGTGATGCATGCCGTGCGGGCGTTCCTGCCCGGCATGATCGACGCGTCATGGGGCCGGGTCGTGACCCTGATCTCCGATGCCGGGCGAGTGGGAGAGCCGACCCTGGCGGCCTATTCGGCGGCCAAGGCGGGCGCCGCGGGGTTCAGCCGGGCGGTCGCCCGCGAGGTCGGCCGCCACGGTGTCACCGTCAACTGCGTGTCCCTGGGGACGATCGGACCCGAGGACGCTCCGGCCGACGATCCCGAACGCGCCCGGGCCCTCGGCCGGTACGTCGTGCGCCGCACCGGCAGGCCGAGCGAGGCCGCCGCGCTGGTGGCCTTCCTGACCGGTCCGCAGGCCGGCTGGGTGACGGGGCAGACCTATCCCCTCAACGGCGGTTACGCCTTCTCCCACTGACCGGCCGGGGCGGTGTCACCGCCCGCTGTGCTCGTTCCGTTCGATGGCCTCGCCGCAGCGCGGCGAGGCCATCTCCGGTGCCGCCCCCTCAGGACGCGTGCGACGCCTCGTACAGGCGGCGCCATTCGTGCTTGGAGCGCGTGGTGGTGTCGACGTCCGGTGACAGGGCGCGCAGCGCGCCGACCGTCGCCTGCTCCTTCGGGATGTCCTTGAAGGCGTCCCAGCCGAAGAAGCGGCAGGTGTTCTGGTACGTGATCATGTTGATCTCGTGGTCGGGGACGCCCGCCTCGTTCATCTCGCCGAGCACGAACTCGGGAGCGTTGGGCCAGATGGTGTCCGAGTGCGGGTAGTCGCACTCCCAGGCGATGTTCTCGATGCCGATGTCGTGCCGGACCTTCAGCGCGGTGGGGTCGGTGACGTAGCAGGCGAGCGAGTGCTCGCGGAAGATGTCGCTGGGCAGCTTCCCGCCGAAGTCGTGCCCCAGCCAGCGCTGGTTGGTGTAGTGCCGGTCGCAGCGGTCCAGGTAGAACGGGATCCAGCCGATCCCCGCCTCCGACCACGCGATCTTCAGGTCCGGGTACCGGGTCATGGCCCCGCCCCACAGCAGGTCCTGGGCCGCGAACGTGGACACCTGCGTCGCCAGGATGATCATGTTGTCGATCGGGGCGTCCGGGGCGCCGTTGATGGCGGCGAAGCCCTGCCCGATGTGCAGGCACATGACGACGCCGGTCTCGGACGCGGCGCGGAAGAACGGGCCCCAGTACTCCAGGTCGTGGTAGCTGGGCAGGCCCTGCAGGTGGGGCAGCTCGGGCATGGAGACGGCCCGGACGCCCTTGGCCGCGACGCGCCGCACCTCCCCGGCGAGCTCCTCCGGGTTCCACACCGGCCCGAGCGCGATCGGGACGAACCGTCCGGGATAGGCCGCCGCCCACTCGTCGATGTGCCAGTCGTTGTAGGCCTTCAGCATGATCAGCGCGAGGTCCTTGTCGTCGGCCTCCTGGAAGAACCGCGCGCTGAAGCCGGCGAACGAGGGGAAGCACATCGAGGCGAGGATGCCGTTGCGGTTCATGTCCCGCACGCGCTCGTGGATGTCGTAGCTGCCGGGCCGCATCTCGGCGAAGGTGGAGGGGTTCATCCCCCACTCCTCCTTGGGCCAGCCCACGACGGCGTTGAGGCTGGTGGAGACGCTGGGGACGCCCTGGAACCACCAGTTCTCGTAGCCGTTCTCGTCCACGATCGACTTCGGCGCCTGGTCCCGGTACTTGGCGGGCACGTGGGCGTCGAACATGTCGGGCGGCTCGATGACGTGGTCGTCGATGCTGACCAGGATCATGTCGTCGACGTTCATCCCGATTCCCTTCCGTCGAATGCTGTGCGGGTGTGTCGTGTCGCCCGGTGCGGCCGGGCTGCGCGCGCCGTCACCAGGTGGAGATCTCGGGGATCACCTTGGCGGCGAACGCCTCCAGCGGGGTGATCGCTCCGACGTCCGGCACGACGGTGAAGACCGTGGTGAAGCCGAGCCCGTGCAGCCGCCGGAGTTCCTCCAGCAGCCGGTCGGGGTCCGCGGGGGCCTCCGCCGGGTTCGGCAGGACGGCGGTCCGCTCGATCTCGTCCGGGTCGCGTCCGATCTCCGCGCAGTGCTCGCGCAGCCGGTCCGCCTTCTGCCCGGCGTCGGTTCCTCCGTGGACGTTGAAGGCGTCGGCGTACCGCGCGGCCAGCCGCAATGTCCTCCGTTCGCCTCCCCCGCCGATCAGGATCCCCGGCCGGGGCCGGCGAAGAGGCTGCGGCGAGTTGAGCGTGCTCGCGAGCCGGTGGTGCTCACCGGCGTAGGCGTCCTCGCCGGGCCCCCACATCCGGTCGCAGATCTGGACGGTCTCCTCCAGCTGCGCGAAGCGTTCGGCGAGGGCGCCGAACGGCAGCCCGAGGCCGGTCGCCTCCTGCTCGTTCCAGCCCGCGCCGATGCCGAGCCAGGCGCGGCCCCCGGTCAGCACGTCCAGCGTCGTCACGATCTTCGCGAGCAGGCCGGGCGGGCGGTAGGTCGCGGCGGTGACGAGCGTCTGCAGTTCGATCGACCGCGTCTGCCCGGCCAGGTACCCGAGGGTCGTGTAGGCCTCCAGCATCGGCTCGTCCTGCTCGCCGAGCATGCTGATCTGCCACACGTGGTCGGTCAGGCTGAGGCGGGCGAACCCGGCCTCCTCGGCCGTCCGGGCGACGCGGGCGAGCGCCGGCGCCATCCGGGCGGGCGGGCCGAGGCTCGAGTAGTCGTTGATGTGCAGTGCGAGTCTCATCCGCCGCTCCGAACCACTGCTTCTCCGCCAGTCGACGTTAACTGTTCATACATTTAAGCACATCGAACCATTCGGCGGAGCGGCGCGGTCTCAGAGGCCCACCGCGGCGAAGGCGTCGTGATCGGCGGCGGCGGTTCCGAGCCGATGCTGGAGGACGCTCGTCATGGCCGGGGCCACCTTCAGCGTGATGCTCCAGAGATAGAAGCCGTGGATGATGCCCCGGCGGACGCCCTCCCGCGCCTCGTCCCACGAAGGAGCCTCGACGCCTCCGGCGCGGAGCCTGTCCAGGTAGTGCCGCAGCAGGTCGTCCTCCGTTCTGCGCCGGTCCTCGACGCTGAGCGTGGACGCGATGTGGTAGCCGACGTCGATGTACCAGGGCCCCCGCTGGACCAGCTGCCAGTCCAGGAAGGCGGGCCGTCCGTCTCCGTCGAGGTAGAGGTTGCCGACATGGGGGTCTCCGTGGATGACCGCCCACGGTGCCGCGCCGGGCGTCTGCTCCGCGAGCGCCTGGTAGACGGCGAAGAGCCGCTCGGGATCGCGGACCTCGCTCGGCACCCCGGCGCCGATCTCGCTCTCGAAGTTGCCGCGGATCTCCTTGATGCCCCGCGCCCTCATGTAGGAGTCGAGCCGCGACGTCAGCCAGCCGGCCGTGCTGAGGGCCGGCTCGGCCCAGGTCGCGGCGTGCAGCTTGGCGAGTTCCGTGAGGCTCTCGGCCGTCAGGTCCGGCGTGTAGTCGCTGGTCGCGTCGAGGAACGTGCCCCCCTGCGCGACGACGTCCTCGGTGATGACCACACCGTGCCGGGTCTCCGGGGAGATGTCCGCGTACAGGCTGCGCAGCGTGCGCACGCCGCTCTTGGCCGCCAGGTGGCGGTAGAAGGACACCTCGTACACCCCGGACGCGCGGGCCGGCCAGCCCGCGTCCGTGAAGTAGCCCTTCCCGCACAGGTCGGAGGGCAGGCCTGGCGGGAGCCCGCCCTCGCCCTCGATGTGGAACCGCGCGTTCGTCGACAGGCGGCTGACCACGGGACCGGGCGTGACGCGGGAGATGCGGACGCCGGGGAAGCGGGCACCGAGCGCCCGGGTGAGCCACTCCGGCGACAGGAGTTCGTCCAGGGTGTCGGGGACCGGCGGCGACTGCTCGTGCGTTGACGTCATGATGCCTCTTTCGGGGGTGGGAAGGTCGTCGTCCCGGCGCGGCCGGCCGGCACGGTCAGCCGCCGCGGGCCTCGACCATGGCCTTGCGGCTGACCTTGGTCGCCTCGCTGCGCGGGACGGCCTCGACGACCTCGACCGTCTTCGGCACCTTGTAGGCGGCCAGCCGGCCCTTGGCGTAGGCGATGATCTCCTCTGCGGTGGGCGGCGCGGCGTGGTCGGCGGGTTCGAGGACGGCGTGCACCCGGCGGCCCCATTCGGGGTCGCGCAGCCCGATGACCACCACGTCGGCGATCTTCGGATGGTCGATGAGCGCCGCCTCCACCTCGGCCGGGAACACGTTCGCGCCGCCGGTGATGATCAGGTCCACCGCCCGGTCCTTCAGGTACAGGTATCCCTCGCCGTCGAGGTACCCCATGTCGCCGGCGCTCTGGAACCCGTCGGCGGTGGCGGCGGCCCGGGGCGCGTCGCCGAGATAGGTGTAGTCACCGCCGACGGACGACCGCAGGTACACCGTGCCGATCTCCCCCGGAGGCAGTTCGCGGCCGTTCCCGTCGAGGATGCGGATGTCGGTGTCGCGGAAGGGGCGTCCGACGCTGCCCTCGTGCGTCATCCACTCGTCGCCGCGCAGGGCGGTGAGGCCGAACCCCTCCGTCATGCCGTACGCCATGAAGACGCGTTCCGCGCCGACCAGATCCGCCCAGCGGTGCACCAGCGACGGCGGCATCGGCGCGGCGCCCTGCAGGAACCATTGGACGCTGGACAGATCCCGCCGCTCGATGTCCGGGACGTCGGCGATGCGCTTCAGCATCGTCGGCGTCGCGGTGAACGTCGACACCCGGTACCGCTCGATGACGTCCACCACGCGCGCCGCGTCGAACTTCTCCAGAATGACGAGCCGGTCGCCTCCCAGCAGGTTCATCAGCGTGGAGAAGCCGTTGGTGTGGTAGAGCGGCGCCAGCACCATGATGGTCTCGGGGCGCGGAACCGGCGCCCAGGACTGGGCGAACGGTGCCGTCGCCGCCTCCCTGTAGATCCCGGGTTCGCCGGGGAGGATCACCTTCGGCGTGCCCGTCGAGCCGCTGCTGCAGATGCCGTAGCGCTGCGGCGCGACCGCGTCCGGAAGGTCGGGCACCGGGTCGGCGGCCGTGGCCCGGATCCACGGGATGTCGGAGACGTCCAGGTGGACCTTCGGGTCGACGACGTCCCGCAGCCGGGACAGCTCCCAGTCCGGCAGGTCCCACCGCACCGGTACGGGCACCGCTCCGAGCTTCCACGCGGCGAACGCGCCGATGACGAACTCGGGGGTGTTGCGCAGGCTCAGCGCGAGCCGGTCGCCCAGGGCCAGCCCGCGCGCCGCCAGGGCGGCGGCCAGCCGGCTCGACCGGTCGTGCAGCTCGCGCCAGGTGAACGCCGGCTCCCCTCCGTCGAGGAGGACGAAACGGAGGGCGAGGTCGTCCGGATGTTCGTCGGCCAGTTCGGCGAGGCGCCTGCCGTAGCTCTTCTCGGGGCTGTTCATGAACCGCCTTCCAGGGTCGTCCCGGATCACCGGCCGTCCGGACGCGGGCGGGCCGGCGCCGCCCGCGGTGGGCCGGCAGAGGCGCCGATGTCGATATCGACGTCGAGGTTAGTATGCAGCGGCGATCCGCTTCGCACCAGAGGGAACTCGTCCCGCGTGCCGCGCGAGCCCGGCGCCCGGGGCGGCGGCGAGCGCTCCAGGATTGACGATAATTTGATGGTTACCCTAATATCAAATGGTCGTTATCGACTGCCCCGGACGTGTGCGACGAGCCGACGGACGGCTCGCCGCCGATGATCGGGTCGTCCGAAAGGTGGAAGGTGATGGACGCCGACGTCGCCCTGCTGCTCGTCCGCGCGGTGCTGGGGATCACGATGATCGCCCACGGAGCCAACCACTGGCTGGGCGGCGGCCGTATCGAGGGCACCGGCCGCTGGTTCGGCGGCCTCGGCCTGCGGCACGGGCGCCTGCAGGCCTGGATGAGCGTGGTCACCGAGATCGGCGCCGGGGCCCTGATCGTGGCCGGACTGCTCACGCCGCTTGCGTGCGCGGCCGTCATCTCGGTGATGCTGGTCGCCGGCCTCCTCGCCCATCGTCCCAACGGGTTCTTCGTCTTCAAGGACGGCTACGAGTACGTCCTCGTGCTCGCCGTGGTCTCGCTCGCGCTGGCCATGCTCGGTCCGGGCGAGGTGTCGGTCGACGACGCGGCCGGCATCGACGTGACGGGCTGGGCCGGCGGCGGCATCGCCCTCGGGGTGGCCGTGGTCGCGACGGCAGGGCTGCTGGCGACGTTCTGGCGGCCGAAGCTCAAGTGAGGGGAACGCGCATGGACCAGATTCTCTACAAGGCCGCCGACGGCGTCGCGGTCATCACGCTGAACCGTCCCGAGGCCGCCAACGCCCAGACCATGGAACTGCTGGACGACCTGGATGCGGCCTGGCGCCGGGCCGCCGACGACGAGGACGTCCGGGTCATCGTGCTGAACGCGAACGGGAAGCACTTCTCGGCCGGCCACGACCTGAAGAGCGGCGGTCCGGCACCCGCGAAGATCACCCTTGAGTCGATCTATGCCACCGAGGCGCGGCGGTACCTGGAGTACACGCTGCGGTGGCGCAACGTCCCGAAGCCGTCGATCGCGGCGGTGCAGGGCAAGTGCATCGCCGGCGGGCTGATGCTGTGCTGGCCGTGCGACCTGATCGTCGCGGCGGAGAACGCCGAGTTCTCCGACCCGGTCGTGCACATGGGCATCGGGGGCGTGGAGTACCACGGCCACACCTGGGAGCTCGGCCCGCGCAAGGCCAAGGAGATCCTCTTCACCGGCCGGGGCATCACCGCCGAGGAGGCCGAGAAGGTCGGCATGGTGAACAAGGTCGTGCCACTGGACGACCTGGAGACCTCGGCGATGGAACTCGCCGCGCAGATCGCGCAGATGCACCCGTTCGCGCTGCGGCAGGCCAAGCGCGCCGTCAACCAGACCCTCGACGTGCAGGGCTTCTACGCGGCGATCCAGTCCGTGTTCGACATCCATGAGACCGGGCACGGCAACGCCCTCAGCGTCGACGGCTACCCCGTCCTGATGAAGCTCGACGGCATGAAGGAGCGCCTCAAGCGCCAGTGAGCCGACTCCGGCCGCATTGTCACGCCTGGTCCCGCTCGCGAGAGGCGCTGGACGGCCCGCGCCGGTTCGCCGACGAGTTCATCGGCGAACCGGCGTCCTCGTGATGGGTCAGGTGCCCTGCGGGAAGCCGAGGTCGAGGCCGCCGTGGCCGTGGTCCGGCCAGCGGGTGGTGACCACCTTGCCTCGCGTGAAGAAGTGCACTCCCTCGGTACCGTGCGCGTGCGTGTCACCGAACAGCGAGCTCTTCCAGCCACCGAAGCTGTAGTAGGCCATGGGCACCGGGATCGGCACGTTGACGCCGACCATCCCGATCTCCACCTCGTTCTGGAAGCGCCTCGCGGCACCGCCGTCGTTGGTGAAGATCGCGGCGCCGTTGCCGTAGGGGTTCGCGTTGATCAGCGCGACGGCCTCGTCGTAGGAGTCCACCCGCACCACCGAGAGCACCGGCCCGAAGATCTCCTCGGTGTAGATCGACATGTCGGTGCCCACGTGGTCGAACAGCGTCGGGCCGACGAAGAATCCGCCCTCGGTGCCCTCCGCCGGGTCCGCGTCGAAGTCCGCACGGCGCCCGTCCACGACCAGCTCCGCTCCCTCGGACTCCCCCGCCTCGATGTAGCGGGCGACCCGTTCCCGGGCGTCCCGGGTCACCAGCGGACCCATGTCGCAGCCGCGCCGGCCGTCGCCGGTGCGCAGGCCGCGGGCCCGGTCGGCGATCTTCTCGACCAGGGCGTCCGCGCATCCGCCGACCGCGACGAGCGCGGAGATCGCCATGCACCGCTCCCCCGCCGAGCCGAAGCCCGCGTTGACGGCCTGGTCCGCGGCCAGGTCGAGGTCGGCGTCCGGCAGCACCACCATGTGGTTCTTCGCTCCGCCGAGCGCCTGCACGCGCTTGTCGTGCGCCGTCGCGGTCCGGTAGACGTACCGGGCGATCGGAGTCGAGCCGACGAAGCTGACCGCCTTGACGTCCGGGTGCGTGAGCAGGCCGTCCACGGCGGCCTTGTCTCCGTGCAGGACGTTGAACACGCCGTCCGGCAGGCCGGCCTCCCGCCACAGCGCGGCCATCCACAGCGCCGCGGAGGGCACCTTCTCCGACGGCTTGAGCACGACCGTGTTGCCGGCCGCGATCGCTATCGGGAAGAACCACATCGGCACCATGGCCGGGAAGTTGAACGGGCTGATGATCGCCACCGGCCCCAGCGGCTGACGCACCGAATGCACGTCCACGGAGGTGGAGGCGTTCTCGGTCGCGTAGCCCTTGAGCAGGTGCGGCATGCCGCAGGCGAACTCCACGACGTCCCGTCCGCGCGCGACCTCCCCTGCCGCGTCGGAGAGGACCTTGCCGTGCTCGGCGGTGATCAGCGCGGCCAGCTCATCGGTCCGTGCGTTGAGCAGTTCGCGAAAGCGGAACAGGATCTCGGTGCGCTTGGCCAGCGAGGTGTCCCGCCAGGCGGGGAACGCGGCCTTCGCCGCGGCCACCGCCGCCTCGACGTCCGCGTCCGACGCCAGCGGGACGCGGCCCGTGACCGCGCCGGTCGCCGGATCGGTGACATCGCCGAACCGTCCGCCGGTGCCCGGGTGAGCGGCGCCCCCGATCCAGTGGACGGCCTCGGACGGCCCGTCACCGGCACGAGGCCGTGCGGCACCGTCCAATGTGTACGTCATGAATTCCTTGCCTCTCACCTGGGTGATGACGGCCGCCTCACGCGACGGGGCGGCCCGCTTCGGAGAGCTTGGTGATCGCGTGCACCGGGCAGTCGAGGATGGCCCGCTTCACGCCGTCCTCCTCATGGGCGGGCACCTCGCCGGAACCCGCCAGCGACGCGTAGCCCCACTCGTCGATCGAGAACGACTCCGGGGCATGGACGCCGCATACGCCGAAGCCGTCGCACAGCGTCCTGTCGAGCTTGATTCTCACCATGCCGTTCCTCTCACGAACCGTGCCCCGCCGGCTCCAGCGCGACGAAGGGCGGGTCGGGGCGCACGTCACCGGCGGCACAGGGGTCGCACCGGCCGTCGAGGTGGACGGCGACCGTCTCGGGGAACTCCCGCAGGAGCGCCGCCGCCACGTTCGCGGCACCGTCGAGGGTTCCGCACGCGCCCCGGCCGCGCAGACCGGTCGACCAGCCGCGCAACCGCTCCAGGTCCGCGGCGGAGGCCTTGTGGTCGCGAAGCGAGTCCAGTACGGCGCTCATGGCGGCGGTCCCGTTGAAGCACGATCCGCACTGGCCGGCGTTCTCCCTGGCGAAGTACGCCATGACCGCCGCGGAGGTGGCGACGGGACAGTCGTCCCGATCCAGCACCGCCACGGCACCGCACCCGAGACCGCTTCCGAGCTCGGCGAACGCGTCGTACTCGAGCGGCACGTCCAGCGCGCCCTTGCCGAGGACCCCCGCGAAGTAGCCGCCCATCAGGAAGCCCCGCACCGAGGCGACGTCCTCACCGGCCCAGGTCAGGACGTCTCGCAACGTCGTCCCGAACGGGATCTCGTGGAGACCGATGCCGCCGGGGGACGTCAGGGTCATCAGGAAGGTTCCGGGGCTCCTCTCCGTGCCCAGTGCGCGATATCCGGAGGCGCCCAGCCTCTGCACCCATGGCAGGTTGGCCAGCGTCTCGACGTTGCCGACCAGCGTCGGCCTGCCGTCCACGCCCTCCTCGAAGGGGCGCGGGGGCTTGTCCGTGGGGACGGCCGGCCCTCCGTTGATGGCCTGGACGACGGCCGTCTCCTCGCCGGCGACGTAGGCCGGTTCGACCTGGGTGACGGAGACGCCGATGGCGAACGCCGGGTCCCGGCACACTTCTTCCAGCGCCCGTTCGATGCTCTGCCGGCTCTGGGAGTCGGACACGTAGACGTGCGCGTCCCTCGTCCCGGCGCCCAGGGCGGCGAGCCGCAGGCCGTCGAGGACGAGATGCGGCCGGTGCCGCATGAGCCACCGGTCCTTGACCGAGGCGGGCTCGCCTTCCTCGCCGTTGGCCACCACGACGGGCACCGCGCCGTGCTCCCGCACGGTCCGGAGCTTGCGTCCGGTGGGAAACGCCGCGCCGCCCCGGCCCCGCAGCCCCGATGCCTCGACCTCGCGGACGAAGGCCTCGAGGTCGTCGAGCGGACGGTAGCCGCCGCCGGACCTGTACGCGCCGATGTCCTCGGCTCCCGCGCCGGAGGAGAGCAGCCGAGGGTCGATGCCCGGGTAGGCGGTCCCGATCCGCGCGCCGGCTGACTTGTTCATCCGCATCCCCGCTCAGCCCGTGACGACGATCTCGTCGCCCCGGATGTGCACCGGGTACGTGCGGATGCTCCACTCGGGCTTCACGGCCGTCGTGCCCGTCGCCAGCTCGAACCCCCACTGGTGCCAGGGGCAGTAGATGAACTCGCCGTCCCGGACCTCCGCCGCTCCCCCGGGGTTGCCGTCGTCGACGACGACCTGCCCGTGCGTGCGGCCCTGGCACAGCGGGCCGCCCTCGTGCGGGCAGTAGTTCGCGATGGCGTAGTACCTGCCGCCGACGTTATAGACCCCGACGCCGTGCCGCCCGATCGGCACGATCCTGCGCTCGCCCGGGCGGATCTCCCCCACGGTCGCGACGACGTGCTCGCGGCCCCGCGCGAGGCGGGTGGGACGTTCGGCGGCCGGCTCGGCCGTCATCAGAAGACCCGCTTCCGCCCCGCGAGCGCGGGCACCTCGCTCGGCAGGTGGAACAGGTCGACCGCGTTCCGGAACATGATCTTCTCGCGCATCCGCTCGGGGACGTGCTTGACGATGTACGCCGGGTCGTCGAACGTCCAGTGCGGGTAGTCGGAGGAGAAGAGGAGCAGCCTGTCGGCCTCCATCCACTCCATCGCGTTGGTCAGCTCGAGCTTGTCCTCGGGGTAGTCCAGCGGCTGGGTGGTGAACCAGATGTGGTCCTTCACGTACTCCGACGGCTTCCGCTTGAGCCCGTTCTCCGGTCCCTGCGCCTTGTACATGGCGTCCATCCGCCACATGAGCGGCAGGATCCAGCTGAAGGCGTGCTCGATCAGGACGATCTTCAGGTTCGGGAACCGGTCGAACACGCCGTCGAAGATCAGGCTCATGATCTGGTTCGCCGCCAGCATCGAGTAGCTGACCATCAGGTCGTGGTTGTAGGTCATGAACCCGACCGGCGACATCGGCAGCTCGTTGAACCGGCCGCGGCCGAGGTGGCAGGCGACCGGGATGCCGTGCCGCGACGCCGCCTGCCAGACCGGGTCGTACCGCGGGTCGCCCCACGCGGGACGCATCTCGGCGTTGATGAGCACCTGGCAGAAGCGCGGGTGCCCGGCCCAGTGCTCGATCTCCCGGGCCGCCGCCTCCGGCGCCTCGATGGCCGCGACGATCGAGCCGTAGAACCGCTGGTGCCAGTTGTTCACCGGGTCCAGCCAGCAGGCGTCCTGCCAGCGGTTGGTCGCGACGGCGAGCGCGTGGACCTCCTCCTCCGTCTGGCCGTCGGAGCCGTTCGTCGGGCCGAGGATCGCGATGTCCGAGCCGGCGTCCATGATCAGCTGCCGGAACGTCAGGTTCGGGTCGGAGCCGGCGAAGTTCCCGTCCTCGGGGAAGGAGTCGGTGCGCATCGCGTAGGCGTGGGCGTAGTCCGGCGCGTCGTAGTAGATCATCTCGCCCGCCCGCTCGGAGCGCTGCGCGAACAGGCGGCGGAACGGCTCCGGGACGAACGGCGCGAGCTCCCCTCGCCTGGGCACCGGGTGGACGTCGCAGTCGACCACCCTGACCTGGTCCTTCTCGGTGGCTGCGGTGCGGTTCTCGTGCTGAAGTTCGATCGTCATGACGTGCTCCTTTCGCTGCGGGCGGCCGGTGGGGGTCAGGCGGGAACGAGCCGGTCGATGCCGAAGAGCCCGGCCGCGGTGCCTCCCAGGACCTTCGCGCGCTGCCCCGCGCTCCACCCCGAGGGCAGGTCCTCCGGGGACACGGTCTGCCAGTCCGGATAGCTCGAACCGAACATGACCATGTCTTCCTTGCCGGTCATGCGCAGCCACTCCGAGGCGTACTCGGCCTCCCCCGGGCCGTCGAGCATGCTGTGCACGAAGTAGATGTGGTCGCGCAGATAGTCGCTGGGCATCCTCGGAGCCCACGGGGTCTGCTCCAGGTGGGGCCGCCCGAAGGTGTCCATGCGCCACATGAAGGGCGTGACCATGTCCCCCGCGCCGTCGGCCCAGATCACCTTCAGGTCCGGGAACTCCTGGAACACCCCCTCGGCGATCATGTTGAGCAGGTGCCAGATGTAGGTCATGGGCTGATAGGCCGCATGGTGCGAGTACGTCCTGGTGGGGCCGGACGGCGTCGGCGGGTGGGTGATGCCGACGCCCATCTCCAGATGGACGGCCACCGGCATCCCGGCGTCGCACGCGGCCCGCCACAGGGGCTTGAAATAGGACCTGCCGTAGGGCGCCTGCGTCTGCACCGGCAGCCCGATCTGGACCATCCGCGGGTGGTCGCGCCATCTCTCGATCTCGCGGACCGCGCCCTCGACGTCGTTGGGATTGACGCGGACGGTGCCCCGGAACCGGTCGGCGTACGGACCCGATTCGAGCCACCTTTCGGCGAGCATCTGGTTCGTGGCGGCGAAGAGCGCCGTGCCGAGGTGCCAGTCGGGCAGGGTCCCGGCGACCGACATCGGGTGCAGGACCGCGTAGTCGAAGCCGCGCTCGTCCAGGACCTGGCGTCCGACCAGTTCGGGATCGGAGCCGGGGTGCGAGCCGTCGGCGCCGGTCGTGCCCTCGGCGTACTTGGGGCCGGGCCGCGAGTACCACGCGACGTCCGGGTCCGGGAACCCCCTGCTCCTGAACGGCTCGCGCAGGTGGCCGCGCAGGTCGGCGCCGTCCTTGAAGAAGACGTGCACGCTGGCGTCGATCTTCGGAGAGGTCTGCGAGGTCATCGGTGGGTCATCCCGTTCTCCTCGGATGGATCAAACAATTGCTCCGGTCACGGGCCCTCGCCGCCACCTTGAGCGAATCTAAGATTTGCTCTCACGCTAACCGCGTGCCCGCCCCGGGGCAAGAGCTCCGGGACCCACCTCGCGCCCGTCGACGAAGTCGAGGAGGAGCGGCGCCGCCTGCCGCCAGGGATCGAACACGCTGCCCTTGCCGGCGAACGACGCCTCGACCGCGCGTTCCCAGGCGTCCTCGGGCCACGGCGGGTCGACCAGCACCGATCCCCTGATCAGCGCGTGCACCTCGAACGACGTGCGCTTGGGGTGGTCGAAGTCCTTCTCGCCGCCGCGGATGATCAGCGTGGGCACCGTGATGTCCGCGAACTGCCAGTCGGGCACCCCCGGGATCACCTCGTTCGGCTTCGGCACGTAGGCGTCCAGCCAGCGGTTCATCACCCGCTCGAACTCCTCGGCCCCGATCGCGAGCAGCCGGTCGCGGTTGCGCGGGTTCGCCTCCACGAGCTCGGCCCACGCGGGCAGCCGCAGCACGCCCTCGATGCCCGACATCCGCACCGCCCGCAGCTCGTTCAGGACGTAGACGCCGGCCAGGCTCATCGTGCTGAACGTCCCGCCCACGATCGACCAGACCGCGAGCCGGGTGACCAGCTCGGGGAACAGCAGCGTGAACAGGATCGTGTCGCGGGCCCCGCCGGAGCCGCCCGCGGCGACCACCGGGCCGACGCCCAGCTCCTCGACCAGCAGGCCGAGCGTCTCGGCGCGCATGTGGGACTCCGACGTCCCGAACAGCTGGACGTCGGAGGCGCCGCAGTTCGGACGGTCCCACAGCAGGACCCGCTTGCCTCCCGCCGCCAGGGCCCCGGCCAGCTCGGGCACGCCGCCGTGGTCCTTGCCGAAGCGACCGCCCGGAGTGAGGACCACCACCTCGCCGTCGTCCGGACCCACGAACTCGTAGACCACCCGACCGCCGTTGATCTCGATCTCCGCCACTGGTGACTCCTTCCATACCGGTGTCCCGGCGGGGCACGCCGGCAGGCTACCGGATTGAATATTTGCTCCGCTAGACCGTCTCCGGGACGGCGCTCGGCTTCGCCCCCGGCCCGGTTCGCGGGCATACTTTTCCCATGAGCTCACAGCGGGCGACCGCTCGGGGCGCCTCGGCCCCCATGCCGTCAAGCCGTACCGACGAGGTGCGGCTGGCGGCCGCCGCGCTCTTCGAGCGGCGCGGTTACGCGGCGACGACGATGACCCACATCGCCGATGCGAGCGGCGTCCTGCCCGGCAGCCTGTACCACCACTTCGGGTCCAAAGAGGAGATCGCCGTAGAGATCCTCAAGCGGTTCGACCAGGATCTCGGCTCGGTGAGCGCGCAGCTGGCGACCTCGGCGGCGGACCTGGCGCCCGAGGACCGGTTCCGCCATCTGATGCGGGAGGTGGCCTCCCTGAGCTTCCGGCACGGAGGCGCCGTCCACCTCAGGTACTTCGAACCACCCACGGTCGCGACCGAGCGGCTGCGCGAGGCCCAGCAGGTCCACGCTCCGGGCCTGGAGCGCATGTGGAAGACCACCGTCGACGACATCACCGGGGACGGCACCGGATCGGAGAACGCACGGCTGCTGCGCTTCGCTCTCAAGAACCTCACCCTGGACGCCGCGGCCTACTTCCAGGGCCACCCCGATCCCGCCGCGGTCGCCGACGACGTGAGCGAGCTGCTCCTGCACGGCATCGTCGCGGACTGCCCGAGCGACGACGAACTCGATCGCAGCGAGGCGCTCAAGGCGGTCGAGGACGCGTTGTCCACGTGGCCGTCCCGCCCGGAGAAGTCGGTCGACGGCGATGTGCGCACCCGGATCATCGCCGCGGCCCGCACGGAGTTCGCACGCCACGGCTATGCCGCCACGACCATCCGCGACATCGCGGAGCGTGCGGGCGTCCGGATGGCGACCCTCTACCGGAGGGTCGAGTCCAAGGAGGCCATCCTGGCCGAGGTGGTCGACGCGTTCTCCACGAGCCTGGACAAGGCGTTCCGCGCGGCGCTGACCACGGGAGAGCCCGGAGCGGCCTCCCTCGACGCGTTGGCGAAGATGTTCGTGAACGCTCGCCGGCGCTTCCGGGAGGAGTCCGACATCCTGCAGATCGAACATGCTCCGGACTCCGACCTCGCCCCGCTGAGCCGATACGCCCGGCAGACGCAGGACCGCCTGCGGCTGCTCGAGAGCGTCCTGCAGCGAGGCATGGCCAAGGGAACGCTGCGCTCCTTCGCCGCGCCGCAGGCCATCGCGGACCCGATCCGCTGCGTGTTCTGGCTCGCCTACCAGGACTCCGGACGGACGAGCGAGGCCCGCACGCACGCGTTCCTGCGCCGCACCATGCTCCGCGGCTACATGACGCCGAACTCCTGACGCCGTCCATGGCCCGGCCGGGCCGGCACCGGTGACGCGGGCCGGAGCCGTCCGGGTCCGTCAATCCGGAGCCGCCACGATCCGGACCTCGCAGTTCAGCGCCGCTTCCAGCGCGGTGTGGAGGCGGCTCTCGGGCACCCGGCGGCCGGCGTCCCGCGGGATCGCGACCGTGACGACCTCCTCGTCGTCCTCGACCGTTCTCACGACCTCGCCCGACAGGCCGAAGCGGCGCAGGACCCCGAGGGCGTCGTCGTCGGTCCCCCGGCTGACGTAGGTGATGACGCCGAGCTCGGGCTCGACGCCGAACGCCGCGCGGCACTCGTCCAGGTACGGGCCCGTCCGCAGCTCGCCGCCGCCGTCCTCGACGATCAGCTCGATCTCCCGCCGCCGCTCGGGAAGGCGCCCGGCGGGACCGGCGATCACCTCCAGCCCGGAGTACTCCAGCGCCCTGAGCCCGGCCTCGTAGGCGCCGGCGGCCAACCGCCCATCGGGGTCGATCATGATACGAACCACTGCTGTCGCCACGCGTCCACGGTATCCGCGTCGGCACTGTTGGAGCAAATAATTGCTCCGCTAGGGTGTGCGCCATGCTCACCGAGGCACGCACCCGGGGCCTGGCGCTGCTCGGACCGGCGTTCGTGGCGGCCGTCGCGTACGTCGACCCGGGGAACGTCGCCACGAACGTCACGGCAGGCGCGAACCACGGATACACGCTCGTCTGGGTCGTCCTGCTGGCCAACGCCATGGCGATCCTGGTGCAGTACCTCTCGGCGAAGCTGGGCATCGTCACCGGGCGCTCCCTCGCCGGACATCTGGGGCACCGCCTCCCCCGGCGGATGCGGATCGCCTACTGGCTGCAGGCCGAGGCGATCGCGATGGCGACCGACCTGGCCGAGGTCGTCGGCGGCGCCATCGCGCTCGCCCTGCTCTTCGACATCCCGCTCGTCCTCGGCGCGATCCTCACGGTCTCCGTGTCGCTGGCGATCCTCAAGGTCGGGGACGCGCGCGGGCAACGGGCCCTGGAGCGGCTGGTCATGTGCTTCCTGGCCCTCATCGCCGTCGGCTTCCTCGCGGGCCTCGTGGTCGACCCCCCGTCCGCGGGCGGGCTCGCCGGCGGACTGGTCCCGACCTTCGCCGGCGCCGACAGCGTGCTCCTGGCCTCCGGCATCATCGGCGCGACGGTGATGCCGCACGTCATCTACCTGCACTCCAGCCTGACCACGGCACGCCTCGGCGATCGAGGCGGGCTGCCGGTCACCGCGCTCCTGAGGGCGACCCGGGTGGACGTCGTATCGGCGCTCTTGCTGGCCGGCCTGCTCAACCTGTCCCTCCTGGTGGTGGCTGCGACGAGCCTGCACGGACTGCCCGGCACCGGCACCCTGACCGGCGTTCACGACGTGGTGGCGTCCGAACTCGGTACCGGAGTCGCCCTCGTCTTCGCGGTCGCGCTGCTCTCCTCGGGTTTCGCGTCCACCTCGGTCGGCAGCGCCGCGGGGGCGGAGGTGATGAAAAGCCTGCTGAGGTTCGATGTGCCCACCGTCGTCCGGCGGGTCGTCACCGTGATCCCGGCACTCCTCATCCTCGGGACGGGCACGGATCCCACGGCGACCCTCGTGGTCTCCCAGGTGGTGCTGTCCCTCGGCATCCCGTTCGCGCTGATCCCCCTCGTCGTCCTCACCGCACGCCGTGACGTAATGGGCGAGCACGCGAACAGGCGCCCGACCACCGTCGCCGCCTCCGCCATCGCGGCGGTCGTCATCGGCCTCAACGGCGTCCTGATCTACCTCGTCGTCACCGGCCACTGAGGGCCGGCCCGCCGTCGGCACCGCCCCGGCGAGCCGCTCACTTCGATGAACCCTAGTGACATCCGACCTACACTTCGATAGATTTAGAACTAAATCAGTCACTCGAACGCCGGCCGGTGGACGGGTCGACACGGTCCACGGCCGGCGGAGATCCGGCCGCGAGCCCGACCTCAGAGATGAGAGGTGGATGCAATGCCCACGCGTGAACTGCCGTATCCGGTGTTCGATGCGGACAACCACCTGTACGAGCCGGAGGAGGCGCTGACCAGGTACCTGCCCAAGGAGTACCAGGGCGCCATCCAGTACGTGCAGATCCGCGGGCGGACGAAGATCGCGGTCCGCGGCCAGATCAGCGAGTACATCCCGAACCCGACGTTCGAGGTCGTGGCCCGGCCGGGCGCGCAGGAGGAGTACTTCCGCCACGGCAACCCGGAGGGCAAGTCGTATCGGGAGATCGTCGGCAAGCCGATGCGGTCGATCCCCGCGTTCCGCGAGCCCGGCCCGCGCCTGGAACTGATGGACGAGCAGGGCGTCCAGCGCACCCTGATGTTCCCGACGCTGGCGAGCCTGCTCGAAGAGCGGATGCGCGACGACCCCGAACTGACCCACGTGGTCGTCCACGCGCTGAACCAGTGGATGGACGAGGTCTGGTCCTTCAACTACCAGGACCGCATCTTCCCCACCCCGGTGATCACCCTCCCGATCGTCGAGAAGGCCGTCGAGGAACTGGAGTGGTGCCTGGAGCGCGGCGCGCGGGCCGTCCTGATCCGTCCGGCCCCGGTGCACGGATTCCGCGGCCCCCGGTCGTTCGCGCTGGAGGAGTTCGACCCGTTCTGGAAGCTGGCGCAGGACAGCGGCGTGCTGGTGGCCTTCCACTCGTCCGACAGCGGGTACGAGCGGTACGCCGGCGAATGGGAGGGGATGCAGCGCGAGTTCCTGCCGTTCAAGCCGCAGCCCTTCCGCCAGATCGGGCAATGGCGGGCGATCGAGGACACGGTCGCCTCGATGATCTGCCACGGCTGCCTGTCGCGGTTCCCGGACCTCAAGATCGCCACCATCGAGACCGGCTCCGCCTGGGTCCGGCCGCTGCTGGAGAAGCTGACCGACGCCTACAAGAAGATGCCGCAGGGCTTCCAGGACGACCCGGTCGAGCAAATGCGCCGGCTCATCCACGTCAGCCCCTTCATCGAGGACGACATGTCCGCGCTCGCCGACCTGCTCGGCATCGACCGCGTGCTGTTCGGCTCGGACTACCCCCACCCCGAAGGCAAGGCCGACCCGGTGACCTACGTCGACGACCTGACGGCCCTCAGCGACTCGGCCAAGGCCAAGATCATGGGCGGCAACCTCTCCCGGCTGATCCCCGCCTGACACCGACCATGCCCCCGGGCCTGCCGCCCGCTCGCCGCGCGGCAGGCCCGAGCGCACGTCACCACGAATTTCGTCCGCTGACCAGCGGCGCTACGGCCGTAGGCAGTTGAGCACCAGGTCTGCGATCCGCTGGTCTTCGTTGCGGTAGCGCTGCGCCGCGAGCGCGGCCACCACGACGGCCTGGACGTCGTCGGCGTCCACATCGTCTCTGACCACGCCGGCCTGCTGGGCCTTGCGCAACAGTGCGGCGAACACCTGCCTCAACTCGCCGGCCGCCCGCTGGGCCTCGGGCCCGGGCTCCACGCCGGCGGCCGCGAACGCCTCGGTCAGGTCCTGCTTGTTGTGCGCACGCGCGACCAGGCCGGTCAGGAACGCGAAGAAGTCCGCGCCCCCGGTATCGCTGTTCAGCGCCCGCTCCGTCTCCTCCCGCAGCTCATCGAGATGCGCGGCGACGATGGCCTCGTACAACTCCTTCTTGGTCGGGAAGTGGCGGTGGACCGTCCCCGGCCCCACGCCCGCGCGCCGTGCGATCTCGTCCAGGGACACGCTCACGCCCTCGGCGGCGAACGCCTCTCGCGCCGCCTCCAGGATCCGCTCCCTGTTCCGCCGCGCGTCGGCTCGCAGCGGCCGGGCACTGCCCACGATTCCTCCCGTGCTGGGCGATTGATAAGCGGGGCGATCGCCCCGTATAGTCGCCATCAACCGGGGCAATTGCCCCGCTTACTCTACCGAAGGGTCGCCCCGTGCCGAACCCCACGCCCCGCGAGATCGCCGAACGCCTCGTCCGGCTCACCGCCCCCGGACCCAACGGCGACCTGGCCGACCTGTTCGCCGAGGACGCCGTCCTGGATTTCCCCTTCTCCCCGCCCGGCGCCCCACAGCACGCGCAGGGACGGGAGATGTTCCGCGCCCACCTGCTCGGTGCCGTCGGCCTGCAACGCCACGAATCCACCAGCAACGTCCACATCCGCGAAACCGAAGAGCCCGGCACCGTCGTCATCGAATACCGCCTGCACGGCTCCGTCGTCCCTACCGGCAAGCAATTCGCGTTCGACATCATCACGGTCGCCCATGTGCACGACGGGCTGATCTCCTGGTTGCGCACCTACTCCAATCCCCTGGACGGCGCCATCGCCTTCGACGCCGTCCCCGACCTCGTCAAGGCCCTGACAACCCAGCGAACCTGAGCGCCCACTGGTAGCGGCCCCTCTACTCACGCACGTCCAAAGGTCGCCATCAGCAGCTTCACGGCCGGCGGTCCTGAATGATTCGCCGACTCCTCGGCCAGGCCCACGCCGCAGGACGCGCCCCTGCGTACTCATTGCAGCGCGACCAGGGGATCACTGGACGGCCGTGACGATCACTTCGACGGCGCGGCCGTCGGGGTCGTGCAGTACGTGCCGTCCTGGCTCGAGCGTCGGTGCCGCCCGGGTGGTGAAGCCCAGGCGCAGCCTGCCGGTCGGCCCGCGTGCGCCGGCCGGGTACAGCTCGAACACCATGCCGTCGTCGAGGACGGCGGCGTAGTGAGCCGGGCCGGAGTCATGCTGTTCCGGGTGCAGGTGCAGTCCGAGCCCGGCGTAGAACGCGCGGCACTCCTCGAGCCGGGTGGTGTAGATAACGGTCAAAGTGCTGCGCATGAGTTCCTTCCGGATGCGGGGCCGTCTCGAGGTATTGCATCTACCACGCGCCGCGGCGATTCCTGCCTTTCCGGCCCAGCTCGTCGGGCGGGCGCGATGATCTCGGGAGGTCGTGGATGGATCGGCTGTACGAACGTTCCAGCAGGCGGCGCGAGACCGGGTCCCTCGATGCACGAGTGCGGGACGCGATCACCGCGCACGCCGAGGCGCACCAGCTCGGCGACGTGCTGAGCGCGGCGCGGTGGTGCTGCGAGACGCGCAGCGTACGGCTGAAGCGACCGGGCCCGCTGGCACGGGTGACAAAATCGGGCGACCCGGACAGAGAGCATGCCACGGTCGCCCTGATCCTGCCCCGCTACCTGGTCGTGGCCGGCGAGCAGCGCGGCGTCCACGTCAGGTCGATCCGCCTCGAGGACCTGAGCGTCGGCCGGGGCCTGGCCTCGAACATCGACACCGGGGTCAGCGCGACCGGGCTGCGGACGGGCACGACGGAGCCCGCCTGGTTCTACATCGGCCTGGGCGACAACACGGACGGCAAGGCGTTCCTCGACACGCTCCGCGGCGCGATCACCGAGGTCAAACCCGCCTGACCCCAACTGGGGGACCAAGAACGACCTGACCGGATCCCCGCCGGGGCGATGCGCCGCGACAACCGCGCCATGCTGCGGAAGCTGCCGCGGACCGTCCACAACAGCGTCGGACCGAACGGGGCGTACCGCGAGACATCCGGCGGCTCCGGCGTCTGGCACCGGATGGGGACGGGCTCATTCAGGCAGGCGCAGAGCCCGACGCCCTGGTGACTGCGACTCTCCACTGGCCCATTTTTCGCCGGCGCGGCTGCCGACGGTGCGGCGCCCGGAGTCACCAGCCGGGGTAGGGGCTTGTCATGGTGTCGAAGTAGCCCTCGGGCGCCTCTTCCAGGTACTCGAGGATGTTGTCCAGGAACTCGCGCAGCGGCGGGTACTCGTTGTGCCGGTCCAGGTCCTCCTGCGATCGCCAGACCTCGTACAGGAAGAAGCGGCCGTCCGGCTGCTCGTGCAGGTGGTACTCCAGGTTGCCGTCCTCCTTCCGGGTCGGCTCCACCAGGGACGACAGCAGGGCGGCGCAAGGGCATGAAGTGGGTCACATGAGGATCGGGGAACTGGCGCGGCGGACGGGCGTCTCCGTCCGGCTGCTGCGTTACTACGAGCAGCAGGGGCTGCTGTCCGCCGAGCGCACCGGCGGCGGCCACCGTGAGTACCCGGCCGACGCCCCGGCCGCCGTCGCCCGCATCCGCGCGCTGCTCGCCGCCAGGCTGCCCACCCGGACCATCCGCGACCTCATGCCCTGCTTCGTCGGGGACGGCACCGAGTTGCAGTCCTGCGTCTTCGACCACCTCAAGACGCGCATGGCGGAGCTGGACGACCGCATCGCAGAACTGAGCGGGTCTCGCACCGCGCTCGGCGAACTGTTCGACGCCTCCGTCCTGCGCAGTGCGGACGACCCCGTCCTGACGTCCTAAGGATCGGACGGTGATCGAGTGCGGGCACCGGCCGGGTTCACCGATTGGCGGCTAGCACTGCCGCGAGGCCTTCTTGTAGGTCTTTGACGAAGTACTCGGGAACCTCCAGCGATGGGAAGTGGCCTCCGACTTCGGGCGAGCTCCATCGGACGATCTGTCGGTACCGCTCCTGCGCCCAGGGGCGCGGATACTTCTCGATGTCGCGGGGATACATACTGATTGCCGACGGGACGTCGACCCGTAGTTCCGGGTCGAGCGAGTTGTGGCTTTCGTAGTAAATGCGAGCCGCCGATGCGCCGGTTCGCGTCAGCCAATAGAGGGTGACGTCGTCAAGAATTCTGTCTCTGGAAATGGTTTCGAACGGGCTGTCTTCGGTATCTGACCACTCGGCGAACTTGTCGAGGATCCAGGCGAGGAGCCCGACCGGTGAGTCGACGAGCGAGTAGCCGATGGTCTGCGGGCGGGTCGCCTGCTGCTTCGCGTACGCCGCGCGGTGGCGCCAGAAGTCGCGGGTCTCCTCGGTCCATCTGCGCTCGGCCGCCGTCAGCCCGTCCGTTGTCAGCCCGGGCGGCGCCTCCGCGAACGTTGTGTGGATGCCGAGAACGTGCGCCGGGAACCTGCCGCCGAGGACCGTGGTGATATTGCCTCCCCAGTCGCCGCCGTGGGCTGCGAACTTGCTGTAGCCGAGCCTTCCCATCAGTTCCACCCAAGCGGCCGCGATCTTTTCGGTTCCCCACCCGGTGGTGGCCGGCTTGTCGCTGTAACCAAAGCCGGGTAGCGATGGAACCACGACGTGGAACGCCGGCGCGTCTGCATCTTTCGGATCTGCCAGTTCGTCTACCACATCGACGAACTCGGCAATGCTGCCCGGCCAGCCGTGCGTCAAGATCAGAGGAGTGGCATCCGCGCGCGCGGAACGGCGATGCAGGAAGTGGATTCCCAGACCATCGAGGGTCGTGCGGAACTGGCCGATCCGGTTGAGGCGGTCTTCGAACGAACGCCAGTCGTACCCGGTGCGCCAGTAGTTCACGACATCGACGAGGTCGGCGAGAGGAACGCCCTGTTCCCATCGGCGAGGGCCGGGCGCGGCGCGATGGACCGTCTCGGCCTCCGGTAGCCGCGCCGCGGCCAGTCGCGCGCGCAGATCGTCGAGGTCGGCGTCGGTCGTGTGGGCTTCGAATGCTTGCACGTCGCTGGTCGGACGGGGCATGAGACCTCCTGGCCATCGCGGAACCGGCCACGAACTACCGAGAACCGGCTAAGACGGTTCTAACACGTCGTCGTGTCCGCCTGCAACCGGCTAAGGTGGTTCCATGCGCGCTGTGTTCCCTGACTTTCGCCTCGGCAACGTGCTGGCGACCAGCTTCACGGCGACTCTGACGGAGCGTCGCGGCGACGCCGTGGAGCGCATCCCCACACCGCAGCGACTCGTCGACTGGCTGGCAGTGAACGGCCTGGCCGTGGACTCCTGCACCACCACCCAGCTCGCCCTCGCTCGGGAACTGAGGGAGTCGATTCACGCCGCCGCGACAGCGGCCGCGATCCAGGACGCTCTCCCGGCACCTGCCGTCCAAGTCATCAATGACTGCAGCGCTGAGGGACGGGCCGCAGCCATCCTGACGCCCGAAGGTAAGCGGCAATGGCGACTCAGCTCGGCTTCCTGTGTGGAAGACGCCCTCAGCGTGATCGCCGCCGACGCGATCAGCATCATCGCAGGCGAACGAGACGGAAAATTGGCCTTGTGCGCATCACCAACGTGCCAAGCCGCCTTCTTCGACACCAGCCAGAGTCGCACCCGCAAATGGTGTGACATGAACACGTGCGGGAATCGCCAGAAGAAGGCGCGCTTCAATGCCAAACAGCACACAAACCCCGGATCAGTGGAGTGATCGTTTACCTCGGTACATCCAAGTGGGCCCACGCCTGCGACACACGGCGGCGGACGCGGGTGCGGACGGCGTGGTCGAGGGTCACGAGGCCGAAGCCCGCGGCGTAGATGGCGACGTTGACCAGGCCGTACGACCACGGGACGGAGCCGCGGTCCTTCGGGAAGGCGGAGTAGTCGCCGCCCGACCACTCCCCGACCAGTTCCGTGTCCTGGAATGAGAACACGAAGGAGTGCACCGCGATGTAGGCGATGTAGGCGGTCGCGCGGCTCCGGACGAAGAATCCGAGCGGGAATGCAACGACCAGGGTGACGATGAGTTCCATCTCCGGTTCCTTTCGGCGGACCTCGATGCGCGTCGGACCTACGTGCTCGCACTGATGATGGGCCGTTTCCAGTAAGGGATGATGACCCCGTGGCGGCGATTTGGCGGGTGCGTGCGGGCGTCGCGCTGCCCGGCCTGGTCTTCGCCGGAGCCTGTGTGGCCTTCGGGGCGCGGGGCGTGTCGCCTGCGGACTGGGCGGTGACGGTGGCGCTGCTGGGCGTCCCCGTCGCGACGGGGTACCTGCTGCGGCTGCGGGCGCCCGGCACCCCGGTGGGTGCGGCCCTGAGTTGGGTCGGCGCGGCGCCGGCCGCGGTCTTCGCGGTCGAGGACTGGGGCGAGACGGTCACGGCGCCGCACCCGTGGCCGGACGCCGAGATCCTCTACACGCTCAAGCTGGGCGCATGGGTGTGGAATCCCGCCGGCTTCGCCGCGCTGCGTCTGGTGTTCCCGGACGGTCTGCTCCCGAGGCGCGGCTGGCGGATCGCCGCCGGAGCCGTCGCGGCAGGCATATGGCTCAACCTGACGATGTCGTTCGTCCAGCCGGCGGACGAGGTGGATCGCCTACATGAGCCGCACGGCCCCGACCTGAGCGCAGGCGGCAGGGCGTCGCGGGTGGCTTCTGCCGGATACGGTTCGTCCTTGACGATCAACACACGCGGGCCCTCCAGGCTACGAGCCGGTGTATATCGTCGGCGTATCGAAAACCACATACGTGACGGCAACACCACGTTGGTTTGACTGGCAGCATGATTCGGACGCCACCATCAGCACGAACGGCGAGCTGCCGGACTCGTCGGCTCCTTGTCGGGGGGATGGTCGTCATGGCAGCGATCACCGCAGCCCTCGGCCTCGCCACCCTCGAAGGCTCTTCGCGGTGAGCACCGTGGTGCGCTCGGCGAGGCTGACGGTGCCGTCCCCCACGGTGGTCTGACGGGTTTCAGGCTGTGGCCGATCTGGATCCATACCGCTGGGCAGCAACGCATGCCGCGCGCCGGATCAGCCGTGTGCACGCCGGCCCCACCGAGGACCCGAGGATGCAGCAGTGACCGGTAGCGATGGAGGACAGGCGATGGCGCAGGTGGACACTGCGGAGATCGAAGAGGACGGCGCCGGCCGTCCGGACGCTGACGCCGGGGGTTGGCGCGCGGGCATCCGCCGGGCGGTCCGCAGCGGCTCGCGGCCGGAACCCTGGAGGCGCGGCCCGGTGCTCGCGGCGCTGGCGCTGCTGCTCGGTCTGTTCATGCTGCTGCACACGGAGATCCCGAACCGGATCGGGCACCTCGGCAGCCTGGTGGAGTCCCTCCTGCCGTGGTTCGGCGTGTTCATCCCCGTCCTGCTGATCGTGGCGCTGTGGCGTCGCTCCGCCTCCGCGGTGACCGCGCTGCTGCTGCCGGTCGTGGTGTGGCTGAGCCTCTTCGGCGGGCTGCTCAGCGACAAGTCCCACCCGGGCGGCGACTTCACCGTGGTCAGCCACAACGTCGGCGCCGACAACCCCGACCCGGCCGGCACCGCCCGCAAGCTGGCCGCCTCCGGGGCGGACGTGCTGGCGCTGGAGGAGCTGACCGAGCAGGCCCGGGGCACGTACGAGAAGGAGCTGGCGAAGGCGTACCCGTACCACACGGTGGGGGGCACGGTCGGGCTGTGGAGCAGGCTGCCGCTGTCGGACACTCGGCCGGTCGAAATCGAGACGGACTACGGGCCGCTGGCGGCGACCAGGCCGGCCGAGGTCAGGCTGGCCTACTCCCGGGCGCTGCGTACCACGGTGACCACGGCTCAGGGGCCGCTTGCGGTGTACGTGGCCCACCTGGGTTCCGTACGCGTGAATCCCAGGGCCGGCTTCTGGACGGTCTCGCGGGACAGGAACGCGCAGGCGCTCGGCAAGGCCATCGCCGCCGAGCAGAACAAGCGGGTGGTGCTGCTCGGCGACATGAACGGCACCACGGACGACCGCGCTTTCGCCGGCATCACCTCGCGGCTGCGCTCGGCCCAGGAGACGGCCGGTGACGGCTTCGGCTTCACCTGGCCGGCGAAGTTCCCGCTGGTCCGGATCGACCAGATCCTGGTCCGCGGCGTGAAGCCGAGGAGCTCTTGGGTGCTGCCGAGCACCGGCAGCGACCACCGGCCGGTGGCGGCGAGAATCAGCTGGTGATGACCGGGGCCCGCGCCGGCCTCCTGCACCGACCGGAGGCCGGCCAGGTCGCCCTGAAGGCGGCCGCCACCGTGTTGCGTGAGGTCGACATACCCGTCGTGCCGCAGCGTGGCCCGCTACTGGACGCCTCGGATTCCGGAAGGATGCGGGGGGACGAGACGGTGCTGTTCGGAGGGCGGGCGTGATGGACGAGTTCGATGTCGTGGTGCTGGGCGCAGGGCCGACCGGGGAGAACCTGGCGGACCGGGCGCACGCCGGCGGGCTCAGCGTGGCCGTCGTGGAGAGCGAGCTGGTCGGCGGCGAATGCTCGTACTGGGCGTGCATGCCCAGCAAGGCGCTGCTGCGTCCGGCCGCCGCGCTGGCGGAGGCGCGGCGCCTGCCCGGTGCCCGCGAGGCGGCCGGCGGACGGCTGGACGCGGCGGCCGTGCTCGCCCGTCGGGACGAGTTCACCTCGCACTGGAAGGACGACGGCCAGGTCGACTGGCTGAAGGCGGCCGGGCTCGTGCTGGTGCGCGGCCACGGGCGGCTGGACGGGGCCAAGCGCGTCGTGGTGCAGACCCCGGACGGCGAGCGGAGGGTGCTGACGGCCCGTCACGCCGTCGCGGTGTGCACGGGCACCCGCGCGGCGCTGCCCGAACTGCCGGGGCTGGACGAGGTCCGCCCGTGGACCAGCCGTGAGGCGACCGCGTCGGCGCAGGTGCCGCCGCGACTCGCCGTCGTCGGCGGCGGCGTGGTGGCCTGCGAGATGGCCACGGCCTGGCGGGCGCTGGGCAGCGAGGTCGTGCAGCTGGTGCGCGGATCGCGCCTGCTGCCGCGGATGGAGCCGTTCGCGGGAGAGGCGGTGGCCGAAGGGCTGCGCGCGGCCGGCGTCGACCTGCGCTTCGGCGCGTCCGTCACCGGTGTCCGGCGCGACGGACCGGTGACGCTCACCTTGGACGGGGGCGACACGGTGACCGCGGACGAGGTGCTGTTCGCCACCGGACGGGTGCCCGCCACGGCCGACCTCGGGCTGGAGACGGTCGGGCTGGCCGCGGGCCGGCCGATCGAGGTCGACTCCACCGGCCTGGCGGCCGGGGTGTCCGGCGGGTGGCTCTACGCGGCCGGGGACGTCAACGGACGGGCGCTGCTGACCCACCAGGGCAAGTACCAGGGACGGATCTTCGGCGGGGTGATCGCCGACCGCGCCGCCGGACGGCCGCTCGACACCGCCGACTGGGGACGCAGCGTGGCGACCGCGGACGAGCGGGCGGTCCCGCAGGTCGTCTTCACCGACCCCGAGGCGGCGGCCGTCGGACTCACTCTGGAGCAGGCGGCCCGCGAGGGGCACCGGGTCCGGGCGGTCGACTACGACCTCGGCAACGTCGCCGGAGCCTCCCTGCACGCCGACGGCTACCAGGGCCACGCCCGCGCGGTGGTCGACCTGGACCGCGAGACGCTCCTCGGCGTCACCTTCGTCGGGGCCGGCGTGGCGGAACTGCTCCACTCGGCCACGATCGCCGTCACCGCCGAGGTCCCCGTCTCCCGCCTGTGGCACGCCGTCCCCTCCTATCCCACCATCAGCGAGGTCTGGCTCCGCCTCCTGGAGACCTACCGCGGCTGAGGGCGCCCGGGGTGGCGATATTGCTCCGGTATAGGGCGGGGCGAAAAGATTGCGCCTGTTCGCTTTGATCCCGCTTCGAGGACGAGGTTGCCGGTGCGCATCAGGAACGATCGGCGTCCGGCGTGGTGACGGCGGAGCCGGCGGTGCGGCTCACGTCGCTGCGCAAGGCCTTCGGCGGCGCGGACCGCAGGGTGACGGCGCTGGACGGGGTGTCGCTGGAGTTCGAGGCGGGCACGTTCACCGCGATCATGGGGCCGTCCGGGTCCGGGAAGTCGACGCTGCTGCAGTGCGCGGCGGGCCTCGACCGGGTGGACGACGGGCAGGTCGTGATCGGCGGGACCACGCTCAACGGGATGCGCGAGAAGGCGCTCACCGAGTTCCGGCGCCGCCGCGTCGGGTTCGTCTTCCAGTCGTTCAACCTCATGCCCTCGCTGACGGCCCGGCAGAACGTCGAGCTGCCGCTGCTGCTCGGCGGCGCCCGGCCCGACCCCGCCGGTGCGCTCGAGGTGCTCGGACGCGTCGGGCTGGCAGAGCGCGCGGAGCACCGGCCGAGCGAGCTGTCGGGCGGCCAGCAGCAGCGGGTCGCGATCGCCCGGGCCCTGGTCACCCGCCCCGACGTGCTGTTCGCCGACGAGCCGACCGGCGCGCTGGACTCGCGGACGTCGCGCGAGCTGCTGGAGATGCTGGCCGGGCTGGCCGGCGGGCAGGGGCAGACGATCATCATGGTCACGCACGACCCGGTGGCGGCGGCGTACGCCGGGCGGGTGGTCTTCCTGGCCGACGGCCGGGTGGTGGACGGGATGGACGCGCCGACGTCGGCGTCGGTGGCCGCGCGGATGGCGCGCCTGGAGGCGGCGTCTTGCTGAGGCTCGCGCTCGCGACGCTGCGCACCCGGTGGGTGAGCTTCCTCGGGGCGTTCGTGGCGCTCGTCCTCGGATCGGGCGTCATCGCGACGATGGCCCTGACGATGGCGGCCACCCTCGGCACGCCCTTTCCCGGGCCGCAGCGGTTCGCCGACGCGCCCGTGGTGGTGCTGCCCCACGACGGCGTGCGCTTCGCCGGCGACGACCCCGGTGAGGAGCATGTCCTCGACCGGCCCGCGGGCGTGTCCCCGGATCTGGTCGCGAAGATCGCCGCGACGGGCCGGGCGGTCGCCGACCGCACGTTCCCGGTGGGCATGCCGGGCGGGCCGTCCGACCAGGTCGGGCACCCGTGGTCGGCCGCCGGGCTCACCCCGTACCGGCTCGTGGCGGGGCGTGCCCCGCAGGGGGCCGGTGAGGTGGTGGTCGGCGGCGGCGCGAAGGCGAGCGTGGGCCGCACCGTGCCGGTCACGACGCTGGACGGCGTGAGCCGCGCCACGATCGTCGGTGTTACCGGCAAGGTCTGGTTCGAGCACGCGGTGTTCTTCAGCGACGGCGAGGCCGCGCGGATCTCGCCGCGGGTCGACGCCGTCGCCGCGTACGGGCCGGCGGGCAGGGTGCGTGACGCGGTCGGCAAGGCGGCCCAGGTGCTGACCGGCGACGAGCGCGGCAGGGCCGATCCCGACACCAGCGGCGGCCGGGACGGGCTGCTGAACGCCCAGGGCATGGCGGGCACCGCCACCGCGATCGTGGTGTCGGTCGCGATCTTCCTGGTCGTGGTCACCTTCGCCTTCGTCGTCGACCAGCGGCGCCGCGAGCTGGCGCTGCTGCGGACCGTGGGCGCCACCCCGGACCAGGTCCGCAAGCTCGTGCTGGCCGAGGCGGCGCTCGTCGGCGTCGCCGCGTCGGTCACCGGATGCGTGCTCGGGACCCTGGCGGTCCCCGCGCTGGCGGACTGGATGGCCGGCCAGGGCGTGGCGCCGGAGTGGTTCAGCATCGGTGTGAACCCGGTGGCGTTGGTCATCGCCTTCCTGCTCGGGCTGGCCTCCGCGGTGGCCGGGGCGGCGGCGGTGTCGCTGCGCGCCGGACGGGTCCGGCCCACCGAGGCGCTGCGCGAGGCGGCGGTGGACCGTGGCGGGATGACCGTGGTGCGCTGGCTGCTGGGCCTGGCGCTGCTGGCCGGCGGGGTCGCCACCAGCTGGGTCATCACCACGCGGTATCCGATCTACGCCGGGAACCTGCGCAAGTACGCGGCGGTGCCGCTGCTGCTCGTCGGCGGGTTCGCGCTGTTCGCCCCCGTGGTCATGGGCCCGATCACGCGGCTGGCCACCCGGCCGATGGCCCGGCTGGGCGCGGGCGCGATGGTCGTCCGGGAGAACCTGCTCGGCGCGAGGCGGCGCACGGCGGCCACGGTCACGCCGGTCGTGGTCGCGATCGGGCTGTCGGCGTCGGTGCTGAGCGCGCAGGCCTCCGCCGACGACGCCAGGGTGGCCGAGGCGCGGCAGCAGACCCGCGCGCAGTACGTCGTCGTGCCCACCGGGATCGGGGAGCTCAACCGGCGGACCGCCGACGCGGTCCGGGCCGTGCCGGGCATCGACGTCGCCACGATGACGCCGACCCGGGCCTACCTGTCGACGCCGCAGGGCCGGTTCGTCGACACGCTGTCGCTCGACGCGGTGGAACCCGCGGCGATGGCGTCGATGGAGCGGCTCCGCCTGGACGGCGGCTCGGTGACCGGGCTCGGCGACGACTTCCTGGTCCTCAACAGGCGGCTGGCCAGGAGCGACGACCTGGACGTCGGGTCCCGGATGCGGGTGACCCTCCCCGACGGCGGCACGGCCGCCGTGCGGATCGCGGCGGTGACCAAGGACGGCATCGGAGGCGACACCGGCTTCCTGTCGGCGGCGCACGCCGCGGGCGGCCTGCCGTCCAGGATCGAGGTGCGGGCGCGGCCGGGCACCGACCCCGCCGCCGTGGTCAAGGGTCTGCGGGACGCGACGCGCGGGCAGCCCGCCGCGGTCGTCCCGGTCAGCGCCCTGAAGGGTGCGGTCGACGCGCAGCAGCGGCAGCACCGGTCGGCCGCGTACTCGATCCTGGCCATCGCGCTGGTCTACTCGTGCGTCGCGATCGCCAACGTGCTCATGATGGCGGCGGCCGGGCGTCGCCGCGAGATCGCCGCGCTGCACATGGCCGGGGCCACCCGGGTCCAGACGCTGCGGTTCATCGCCGCCGAATCGCTCATGGTGGTGCTGATCGGCCTGGTCCTGTCGGCCGCCGCGGCCGCCGCGGTGCTGGCCGGCCAGTGGGCCGCGCTCGACACGCTGGTCGGCGGCACGGACCTGCACGTCCCCTGGCAGGCCATCATCGAGATCACCGGCCTGTGCGCGGCCATCGCGGTGGCGGCGGCGGTGCTGCCGGCCTGGCAGGCGCTGCGCGGCCGGGTGGTCGAACTGGCCGGGCTGCGCGACTGACTCGGGCCCGGCCGCGGGCGTGCGGTCACAGCCGGTCGCGGGCCCGCCGTACGGCCGGGCTGGCGATCGCCAGCAGCGCCACGGCGGTCATCGCGCCGCCGAGCTCCAGCAGCGTCGGGGCGGCGCCCTGCGCGCCGAGCATCAGCCCGGCGCCGAGCATGCCGAGCGCCGTGGTGCCCGAGCCGACCAGGCCCATGACGCCGCCGACCCGGCCCTGCATGGCGTCGGGCGTGGTCCGCACCTGGTAGACGCCGCCCGCGACGTTCAGCACCCCCGCGACGAACGAGACGCCGGCGAAGACCGGCCCGAGCCAGAGCGGCCCGGGTGCGAACGCGGCGGCGGGGATCAGCGCCGCCCACGCCGCGTTCCCGCCGATGACGATCGCGCGGACGCTCAGCCGGCGCAGCCACCAGGTGCCACTGAGCGCGCCCAGCACGCCGCCCAGCCCGCGTCCGGCCACGATGAGCGAGACCATGGCGGGCGATCCGCCCTGCTCGTGGACCGCGACGAGCAGCGCCAGGCCCAGCCCCTGCAGCAGCAGGTTGCCCGCCGCCACGATGCCGAGCACGGCGCGCAGCAGGCGCTGCCGCCACACCCAGGCGACGGCCTCGCCGATCGCGCCCGCGACCGTGGACGGCCGCCCCGCCGGCTCCGACCTCAGGTCCCGGCGGATGAGCAGCAGCCCGGCCACCGACCCGAGATGGGCGAGAGTGGTGAAGCCGAACGGCGCCCAGTGGGCGAGCCCGAACAGCAGTCCGCCGCCCGGCTGGCCGAGCAGCCCCGCCGTCTGCCCGCGCGCCTCGTTCTGCGACAGCGCGGCCGCGAGCTGCCGCGACGGCACCAGCGCGCGCACCCCGGCCCGTTCGGCGAGCCGGTAGACGATCCCGAACGCGCTCTCGGCGAACGCGGCGACCAGCAGGAAGGGCAGCCACAGCCGTCCGGAGGCGACGGTCGCCGCGACGCCCGCCGTGGCGAGGACCGCGCCGGCGTTGCAGAGGATCATCAGCCGCCGCCGGTCCCAGCGGTCGACCAGGGCCCCGGCGGGCAGCTGCACGACCAGGTAGGGCAGCTGGGCGACGAAGCCGAGCAGGCCCGCCGTGCGCGCCGACCCGGTGCTCCACAGCACCAGCAGCGGATAGGCGATGGTGTTGACCCGCGTTCCCAGCAGGGACAGGCCCGCCCCGCTCCACAGGAGCAGGAAGTCGCGGTTGCGGCGCAGCGGCGGGTGCGGTTCGCCGGCCAGGGCCGCCGCCCCGGCGTCTCCGGCCCCGGCCGCCGGACGCGGCGCCTCACCCACCGAACGCGGCCAGGATGATCCGCTGGGCTACCGGCGGCACCCGCAGGCGGCCCCGGACGGTGGGCGCGACCATGTAGACCAGCCGGCGCACCGGTTCCCGGGTGCCGGGGGCGACGGTCGCCGCGATCCCGCCGAGATGCCCGTGGACGATGCCCGCCATCCCCCACACGGTGTCGCCGCCGGGGACGACGACACTGTCCAGCCCGGCCCCGCAGAACGCCTCGCCGCCGCCGAGATAGGGGACGCGCGGCACCCGGAACATCTGCCGGAGCTCCTTCTCCGGGATCACCTCCCCGACCAGCAGCGCGGTCAGGAAGCGGTCCAGATCGTCGACCGTGGAGAGCATCTCGCCGGCCGCGCCGTGGATCGACGGGCTGTGCTCGGTGACGTCGATCCCCTCGTCGGTCCCGCGCAGGCACGGCTCCGGCAGGGCCGGGTCGGCGCCGGGCAGGAAGGTGCGCCGCAGCCCCAGCGGGCGCAGGATCCGCGACCGGATCTCGGCGGCGTAGGGATTGCCGGTGACCTGCTCGATGAGCATCCCGGCGAGGACGTAGCCGGCCCGGGTGATCTGCTGGGCGGTGCCGGGTTCGAACGCCGGCGGGAGCCGGACCGCCCTGGCGACCAGCTGCTCCGGAGTGAAGGTGTCGAACCGGTGCCGCAGGAACCAGCCGGTGTCGTTGTACCGGACGTCGCTCTCGTCGGCCAGCCCTGCGGTGTGGTCGAGCAGCTGCCGCACGGTCGCCGGCGCGCGCAGCACGCCCGGCAGATGGGCCGCGACCGGCTCGTCCGGATCGATCAGGCCCTCCGCGGCCAGGCCCAGCACGGTCGCCGCGACGAAGGTCTTGGTCACCCCGCCGATCCGGAACACCAGGTCCGGTCCGACGGGCCGTCCCGTGGCGGGGTCGGCCGCGCCGGAGCCGCGCTCGGTGGTCCCGTCCGGGCCGGTGACCCGGGCGAGGACCGCGGCCGCCTCGCCGTCGGGGCGGTCGCCGACGGCCGCCGCCAGGTCCGTGGCGCTCATCGGCCGGCCGCCTCCACCGGCTCGTCCCGCGCGTCCGCCCACAGGGCCGCCATCTCCCCGCCGCCGAGCCCTCCTCCGGTCCGCCGGATCGCGTCCGCGAGGAACGCGTGCACCCGCTTGCCCGACTCGCCGTTGGTCAGGACGACGAAGCCCTCGCCGCCGCGGAGCCCGGTGAAGGTCATCAGCCGGTAGCCGACGGTCCGGCCGCCGTGACCGTACTCCAGGTCCGGGCCGGTGTCGTCGAGGACCGTCCCGAGGCCGTAGAAGCTGCCGGGGTGCCGCACGGTCAGCATCTCCTCGGCGAGCCGGCGCGGGAGCAGGGCCGGGGTCTCGCCGAGGTGGCAGCGCCGGATCTCCAGCGCCAGCTTCGCCAGGTCCAGCGCCGTCGACCACAGGCCGCCCGCCGCCACCTCGTTGCGGATCCGCCAGCGCCCCGGGATCGGCACGCCGTGCTCGTCGTGGCCCACCGCGACCGGGACGGCCGGGTTCGCGGGGTGGGACTGGTCGAAGGTGCTGTCGTTCATGCCGAGCGGGTCCAGGACGAGCCGCCGCATGAGCGCGCCGAACGGCTCGCCCGTGACGTCGCGGAGCAGCTGCTCGACCACCGAGTAGTTGATGTTGGTCTTCCGGAAGACCTCGCCGGCCCGGTGCTCGGCGCGCACCGGCTCGTTGGGCGCGGGCGGGCGGCCGTTGAGCACGTCGAGCACGGTCGGCATCGCGGTGCCGGGCAGGTAGTTCTTCGGCGGCACGTGGCTGAGGCCCGCCCGATGGCTGAGAAGCTCGCGCAGCGGGATGCCGTCGGTCCCCGGCACCTGCCACGAGGTCAGGTAGGCGTTGACGTCCTCGTCCAGGTCCAGGACGCCGTCGGCGACCAGCCGCAGGACGCCCAGCGCGGTGACGTGCTTGCTGATCGAGGCCACCTGGAAGGGGGTGCGGGGCGTGACCGGGTCGGTCCGGTCGGCGGCCACGACCCCGTAGCCGCGGACCGACACGACGTCCCCGCCGCGCAGCAGCGCCACGCTCACCCCGGGGACCCCGCACCGGGCCATCTCCGCAACCGGTGACGGCAGCGCCGCGGCGTCCCGCGCCGCCGCCTCCTCGGGCGCGTCCCCCGGCTCGCGCACCGCCGCCGGTCTCCTCGGGACCGCCCCCGCCGTCTCCACGGATGGGGCCGCCGTCTCGCCCGCCGTCTCGTCCGTCGTCATGTCCGCGCCTCCCGTCAGTGCGTCGACGGCCCCGGCGAGCTCGGCGAGGCTGTCGTACTCGTACAGCATCCGGAGGGTCAGCGGCACGCCGGCGCGGTGCGCCGCCCCGATGACCCGGATGATCGTCAGCGAGTCGCCGCCGAGCTCGAAGAAGCCGCGGTCCCGGCCGATCGGGCCGGTGCGCAGCAGCCGGGACCAGATCCCGGCGAGCAGCCGCTCGGTCGGTGTCCGCGGCGCCTCTCCCCCGGCCGCGCCCGCGTCGTGGACGGCGTCCGCGCCGGCGGGCGGCGCGGGAAGGGCCCGCCGGTCGAGCTTGCCGTTGGCCGTCAGCGGCAGCCGGTCCAGCGCGACGAACGCCCCGGGCATCATCGAGGCGGGCAGCCGCGCCGCGAGCCCGCCCGCCAGCTCGCGGGCGGCGGGCCGTCCGGACCCGCCGG